>NZ_LIRG01000362.1 GCF_001419695.1 Streptomyces prasinopilosus | reverse complement strand
GGCGACGGGCCCGTCCCGCTCACACGTACCCGCAGCGTCAGCGGGACGGGCCCGTCGCCGAAGTCGTCCGCGACCTTCTCCGTGAGGTGCGCGACGAGGTAGTACGAGCCGGCGAAGCGCATCGCCGCGACCTGGCTTCTGGGTGCGTGCCGGTTGGCGTACGCGACGGGGGGCAGCGGGGAGAGGCTGCCCGACTTCTGCCTGCCGTCGTAGCCGATGCCGATGTCCGCGACGTGTCCGCGGACGGGGTTGTAGAGGTCCAGGTCCAGGGCGGCGGGGACGAACCCGGTACCGCCCGAACTCGAACTGCCCAGCTCGGCCGTGGCGTTGAACTGCCTGCCCCAGCCGACCGGGACCTTGTAGAAGAGTGTCTGGCCGGGCCGGATGTCGTCCCGCCAGACTCCCCCGGCGAGCGGGGTGGCCTCGGTGAAACCGGCGCCGCCCGCACGCCGTCGGGCCTTCCCGGTGACGGGCTCGGGCGGGGCGGAGTTCCAGGCGTCCGGCGCGGTCGTCGCTCCGGCCCGCGCCGGCCGCGGTTCCGACACGGTGGTGAGCTCCAGTTCCCAGGCGTCGGGGGAGGCGCCCTTCCCGTCCGGATCCGCGCGTTCGACGATCACGTAGTAGGTGCCGGCGTCCTTGCAGAGGGACCGCCGGGGAGAGATCTCGCGCGCGGCCGACGCGGCGACCGGGTGCGGGCTGGCGGCGGCCCCGAAAGTCGTCGTGTCCACGTCGCAGGAGCGGCCGTCACCGTCCTGCACGGCCACCTTGACGCCGTCGACGACAGCGGCGCCGCCACCGTCCGGCGGGGCGGCGGTGGCGGCGACGTAGACGTTCGAGGTGTCGTCGAGCTCCAGGCTGTAGTGGACCGGGCCGCTCGCCGGGAGGGTGCTCCGATAGGTGCGGCCGGTCTCCAGCCGCACGGCGTCCGCGGTGCTCAGGGCTCCTTCGACGCGCGGTGCGTCCTCGTCGAAGGCGTACGCCCCGGGAGTCCCCGCGGCGGTCGCCTGCTGCCCCGCGGACAGGGCCGGCGCGCCCGTCAGGAGCGCCACCGCGAGCGCCACCGCTCCCGCGCGTCCGGTCGCCGGGGCCCGGCCGCCCCGCTCCGGCCGTGCCCGCCGCCCCCACGCAGTACACCGCCGTGCCCTCACGCGCCACTCCTCGTCGTCGCCGGACGTCGCACCGTGACCATCCTGCCCGCGGACCAGGCCCGCCGGGAGGGCCCCACCCACACAAAACCCCGGCCGCGAGGCGACCGGGGTCTGTTCAGCGTCGTATGTCGGTACTCAGGAACCCGTGGGCACGGAGTCAGTCGCCTCCGTCCACAGATCCTGCTCGGCGCGATCCGCCTGGATCTGGCGGTACACGAGGAGCCCGCCGATGGCGGCCAGTGCGACCAGGAGAAGCTTCTTCACCGCGCTACCTCGTCTTTCTTGACGTAGGGGACCTCTGGCGCCCGACTATACACACCGGCCGAGACCGATCGGTGACCTGCGTCGGCCCGCCAACTCCCCTCCTGAGCTGCGCAGTAGGCGCGGAGAACCCGGCCGGGCCGGAGGGTGACCACTCCCGCACGTTCGGTGATTTCGGCCACCTCCCTCCACGATCTTCCGTTTTTCTCCCCCCTTGCGCCCATCCGAGTGGTGTTCATCTGAACATCGCCGCGCCACGTCCGAAGGTCCACCACTTCACGACCCGCATACACATCATGAGGAAAGTACGCAAATCGCCCGACCCGAAAGTGAGGGGCCATGGCCCGGAACAAGGTCATGAAGCTGTGGACCGCCATCGTCACCGCCTTCCTCGCGCTGTGCACGGCGCTCGGATTCGCCACCACGTCCGCCTCCGCGGCCGTACCCCGTACCGAGACGGCGCGCAACAGCGGGAGCGCCCCGGACACGACGGCGCCGGCGAGGTCCGTCCGGTCCCGGGCCCATGCGGGGGCCCTGCCTCCCACGATGAAGCAGCGCATCCGCGCGGAGGCCCACGGAGCCTCCCCCGGCTGCCGCCACCGCACGCTCGCCGATCCGGCCCCCGCTCCTGATCCGGCCGCCGCCTCCACGCCCTGCTCCGACGACGGTGCTCCTCCGGCGGAATCCCCCAGGGGCCGCGTCCCGCTCCAACGCTGAGTTCCGGAGCCCCGCAGCACCCCTTCCGTGCCGTTCCGGCTCCCCGAAGTCCCGGCGAACTCGCGTACAGCCCCAACGGCACGCGAAGAACAGCCCGGCAGCTCGAACACGAGCAGCCGGGCTTCCCCATGCCCTTCTCCCCGCTCCCCGC
>NZ_LIRG01000361.1 GCF_001419695.1 Streptomyces prasinopilosus | reverse complement strand
CCGTCGGGAGAACCCGGCCGGCCGGTCCGTCCGTCCCGGGGACCGGCGGACGAGCCGGCCGGTCAGGGTGCCGGCCGGTCAGGGTGCCGGCCGGTCAGGGCGAGGGGGAGCGGGGCCGGTCGGCGTGGTGGGCGAGGACGGCGTGCGGGTCGAGGCTGCCGGTGGGGGCGTGGTCGGTGTGGACGGTCGCGGCCGTCAGCCCGGGAACCGCGTGGATGAGGGCGTGTTCGGCGGCGACGGCCGGCTCGTGGGCCCGGACGACGGTCAGGTGCGCGTCGACGACGATGTCGGCCTCGGCCCGCGGGGCGTGGCCGATCCACCGCATCCGTACCTGCCCGGCGTGACGGCCCGTGGGCTCGCCTCGGCGAGAGCCGGGGCTCCGGGGCCGGAAGACGGCGTGGGCCCCGTGCTCGTCCCGGCAGCCGTGCGATCGACGGGCGGCCTTTCCCGTGACCTGATGGTCATGCCCGTGCCACCCGTGTACCGGGTGGGCATCGTCAGCTCCGCCTCGGGAGAGCCCTGAGGCACTGGAACGCGGAAGGTCCGGGCCGGAGCCCTTCCGTCCGGACCTTCCCGGACCCTGGCTGTCTCCCGGCCGGCCCGTTCTCCCCGGGGTCCGGCGGAGGCGACGGCCGGGCCCCGGGGAGCAGGGTCCCGGCCGGGCGGGGTCAGCGCACCACGCGGTGGCGGAGGTGGACGACTTTCGAGTTGAAGGTGCGGGTCCCGACGAGTTCGAGGTCCACCCGGCGCTCGTCCCGGGGAAAGAACGGGAGGCCGCCGCCGACCAGCACCGGGTAGACCATGGCCCGGTACTCGTCGATCAGGCCCGCCGCGGCCGCCTCGGCGGCGAGGGCCGCGCCGCCGATCGCGATCTCGCCCTCCCCCGGCTCGGCCCGCAACCGCTCGATCTCCTCCGCCAGACCGCCGGTGGCCAGGCGGGCGTTGCCCCGCACCTCCGACAGCGTGGTGGAGAACACCACCTTGGGGAGCGACTTCCAGAGCGCGGTCCACTCGAGGTGCGCGTCGTCGAGCGAGGGGTCCCGGTCGGCGGTCTCCCAGTACAGCATCGTCTCGTACAGCCGTCGTCCCAGCAGGTGGACGCCGATCTTCCGGGTCTCGTCGGTCCAGAAGCGGAAGACCTCCTCGTCGGGCACCGTCCAGTCGAAGCCGCCGTCCGGCCCGACGATGTAGCCGTCGAGCGAGACGCTCATCGCATAGGTCACGTCGCGCATCAGAAGTCCTCCTCGGTGACGGGTTCGACCGTACGACCGCCGGACGCCGCGGGACTCATCGCGACGCGCGGGACCGCTCGGGCCGTGTCACCCCCACGGAACCACCGCGTCGGGAAGACCTTCATGGCCCGGAGGCGGTGCCGTCGGCCGCGGAAGCGGTGCCGGACCGCCGGCCGGGACCGGGACGGTGTCCCGGTCCCGGCCGGCGG
>NZ_LIRG01000360.1 GCF_001419695.1 Streptomyces prasinopilosus | reverse complement strand
GCCCGCGGCGAGCGCGACGACCAGCGCGATCACGACGAGCAGCGCGGTGGAACGGCCGTCGCGCTCGCCGCGGGCGGCACGGTGTACACGCTGATGGAGGGCGGCAGCGGCGACACCGCCGGGCGCGACTCCTCGGGAAGGCCGACCGACGGCACGTCCCGGGGCACCGACCCCTCGCCCGACGGGAAGTCCTCGACCGGCACGGACGGCACGGACGGGGTCGCCGGGACGGACCGGCCGCCCGCCGACGGGGCGGTCCCGGCCGGCTACCTCGGCAGCTGGTCGACGACCATCGACAACGCGAGCGGGCTGCACAGCCGCAGGCTGACCATCCGGCAGGGCGGCACCGGTGACACGGTCATGTCCCTCGTCGCCGACGGGCCCACCGGCAACGGCACCTACCACTGCGTGTTCGAGGGCGACCTCACCGGCGTCGGTTCCGGCGGCCGGCTGCAGCTCGGCCCGACCACCGTGTCGGTCGGTCAGCCGCGAAGCGCCTGCACCCCGGGAGCCGCCAGCGCCCTCACCCTCCTGCCCGACGGCACCCTCCGGCGCGTGAACACCGACAGCGGCGAGCAGCTCACCTACACCCGGGACTGACGCCGCGCACCGGCGGCACGCACCCGACGCGCACCGCCGGCCGGGGCGCGGTCCGCGCCCGCGACCGCCTCCCGTGCCGCAGCCCGGGGGGCGGACGCCTCCGTGCCGGCCCCGGACTGCGAACCCCGCGCGGGGGAGCGCTCACCGCGGCTCCGGCGGCCGCTGCCGGGGCATGTTCGGGCGGGCGGATCCGGGCGCGGACGGGAAGCGGCCGTGGGGCTGCCCGGCGGACTCGGGGCGGCCCGTGCCCGCCGGCGTCCCGTGGATGCCCGGCGGCACGCCCGCACCGGTGAGGAAGTCCATCATCCAGTCCGCCGTCTCGACCCGCACCAGCTCGCTCACGTCCTCCGAGAACCGCCGCAGCACCGACAGGCACCGCTCGGCCGCCTCGCTCGCGGTGCCCTCGGCCGGTCCCAGCACCTCGCGGACGCACTCCGACGCCCAGTCGAACTGGAACGCCTGGAGCCGCCGCTGCACGGCCTGCGCGGTCGCCACGTCCCGCATCCAGCCGGACGTCACCCCGAAGAAACGGTCCGCGGCCCCGCAGGCGACCGCGAGCAGCAACCCCATGTACCCCCACGGGGCGGCGCCGTCGGTCGCCCCGGTCAGGTCCAGCAGCGGCAGCGCCGCCCCGGTGGCCGCCCCCACCACGGTCCCCGTCCGCAGCACCCGCGCGCACCGCCGCTTCCAGGCCCGGTCCGCGAGGTACCAGGCGGCGGTGTCCAGCGCCCCGCGCTCCACCCACCGGTACAACTCGTCCAGCCGGGGCGCGGGTTCGCCCCAGTCCCCGAGCGGGAACACCCGCCCGGCCAGGTCGCCCGGCCGCCGTCCGGCCGCCCCCTCGCCGACCCCGTCCCGCGGACGGCCCTCGGGCTGCATCTCCGGCTGAACCACCCGCTACTCCCTACTGGCCTCGGAACCCGGCCCCCTCCGGATCCGAACCCGGACCCGGCCCCGGCCTGACTCCTCCTGGGCCGCCGTGGGCCCCTGCTCGGCGCCCCCCGGCCCCGCTCCGGGCGCCGGACGCGGACGCGCCGGACCCCTTCCTACCGCCCGGCGGGTGGCCGCGCCGGGGGTTCGGGTACCACCTCCGCCCGGAAGGGGGCTGTGATCAGGCGGAGGACGCGAGGCAGACTCACTCGAAAGAGTGCTGGGGCGACGGCCGCCCGGACCACGTAGGCTCGTGCCGAACGGGAAAGTCCCGTACGAGCGGACCGACCAAGGAGCCCAATCGTGATCCCCGGTGGTGGCCAGCCCAACATGCAGCAGCTGCTCCAGCAGGCCCAGAAGATGCAGCAGGACCTGGCCCGGGCGCAGGAGGAACTCGCGCACCTGGAGGTCGAGGGCCGGGCGGGCGGCGGTCTGGTGACGGCCACCGTCACCGGTGCCGGCGAGCTCCGCGCCCTGAAGATCGACCCGGAGGCGGTGGACCCGGAGGACACCGAGACCCTCGCGGACCTCGTCGTCGCGGCCGTCCAGGCGGCCAACGAGAACGCGCAGACCCTCCAGCAGCAGAAGCTCGGCCCGCTGGCCCAGGGCCTGGGCGGCGGCGGCATTCCCGGTCTGCCCTTCTGAGACCGGCCGCGGGCCTCTACGGTACGTACTGAAGCAACCCCAGGAAGGACGGCAGTCCGTTGTACGAAGGCGTGGTGCAGGACCTCATCGACGAACTCGGGCGGCTGCCCGGCGTCGGTCCCAAGAGCGCCCAGCGGATCGCCTTCCACATCCTGCAGGCGGAGCCGACGGACGTACGGCGTCTCGCCCACGCCCTCATGGAAGTGAAGGCGAAGGTCCGCTTCTGCGCGGTCTGCGGCAACGTGGCGCAGGAGGAGCGGTGCAACATCTGCCGTGACACCCGCCGCGACGTCGCCGTCATCTGCGTTGTGGAGGAGCCCAAGGACGTCGTGGCCATCGAGCGCACGCGCGAGTTCCGGGGCCGCTACCACGTCCTGGGCGGCGCGATCAGCCCGATCGACGGGGTGGGCCCCGACGACCTGCGCATCCGGGAACTGCTGGCCCGGCTGGCGGACGGCACGGTCACCGAGCTGATCCTGGCCACGGACCCGAACCTGGAGGGCGAGGCCACGGCCACGTACCTCGCCCGCATGATCAAGCCCATGGGCCTGAAGGTCACCCGCCTGGCCAGTGGCCTTCCGGTGGGCGGGGACCTGGAGTACGCGGACGAGGTCACCCTCGGCCGCGCCTTCGAGGGGAGACGACTCCTAGATGTCTGATGCCACCCTGCACATGACCGACAGGGACCCGGACGACTTCGCGGTCCAGATCGCGGACCAGGTCGAGAGCTTCCTGGTCGCCGTCACGGAGGTCGCCAAGGGCGACGAACCGGACTCGGCGGTCCCCTTCCTCCTGCTCGAGGTCTCCCAGCTCCTGCTGGCCGGCGGCCGGCTGGGCGCGCACGAGGACATCCTCCCCGACGAGCGCTACGAGCCCGATCCGGGACCCGAGGCCGACGTGGACCAGCTCCGCGAGAACCTCGCCCGCCTCCTGGAGCCGGTCGACGTCTACTCCGAGGTCTTCGACCCGTACGAGCCCCGTACGGCGCCCGTCCCGGCCCGGATCTCCGACGACCTCACCGACGTCATCACCGACCTCCGCCACGGCATGGTCCACTACCGGGCCGGCCGCACCACGGAAGCCCTGTGGTGGTGGCAGTTCTCCTACTTCTCCAACTGGGGCTCCACCGCCTCCGCGGCCCTGCGCGCCCTGCAGTCCGTGGTGGCCCACGTCCGCCTCAACCAGCCCCTCGCCGCCCTGGACGGCCTCGACACCGACCAGGGACTCGGCGACGACACCCTGGAGATCGAGGCGGGCCGGGTCATGGTCGAGGAGATCGGCGGCCCGCTGGGCATGCGCCCGGTCGTGTGAGGGACCGGGCGGCCCCGGTCCGTCGCGGCCGTCCGCGCGGGACGCGGGGACGCCGTCGCCGGGGGCCGCGGGAGCGGGCGGGAGCGCCGCCGCCGGGCGCGTTCGGCCGTCCGCGCGAGTGTGACGCGGGTCGCTTTTCCGAGTGGTCGGCGCCGGGCTGGGCATGAGCCCCCCTGCGCGGGTGCCCGGAGTCTCACGATGCGATATCGAGGGGGCGTTCTCCGGGTGCTCGATAGAATGAGCCGACCGGGCTGGGCACACCTGTGCGCGCAGTGCGGGACAACGACGGAATGAGCGAGGAGCGCACGTGGGCCTTGTCGTGCAGAAGTACGGAGGCTCCTCCGTAGCCGATGCCGAGGGCATCAAGCGCGTCGCCAAGAGGATCGTGGAAGCCAAGCAGAACGGCCACCAGGTGGTCGTCGTGGTTTCCGCGATGGGCGACACGACGGACGAGTTGATCGATCTCGCCGAGCAGGTATCCCCGATGCCTGCCGGGCGCGAGCTCGACATGCTGCTGACCGCGGGAGAGCGCATCTCCATGGCCCTGCTGGCCATGGCGATCAAGAACCTGGGCCACAACGCCCAGAGCTTCACCGGCAGCCAGGCGGGTGTCATCACCGACTCGGTCCACAACAAAGCCCGCATCATCGATGTCACGCCCGGCCGGATCCAGGCCTCGGTGGACGACGGCAACATCGCCATCGTCGCCGGTTTCCAGGGCGTCAGCCAGCAGGGCAAGAACATCACCACCCTCGGCCGCGGCGGCTCCGACACCACGGCGGTGGCCCTGGCGGCCGCCCTCGGCGCCGAGGTCTGCGAGATCTACACCGACGTCGACGGCGTCTTCACCGCCGACCCGCGCGTGGTGCCGAAGGCCCGGAAGATCGACTGGATCTCCACCGAGGACATGCTCGAACTGGCGGCCTCCGGGTCCAAGGTGCTGCTCCACCGCTGCGTGGAGTACGCCCGCCGGTACAACATCCCGATCCACGTCCGCTCGTCCTTCAGCGGGCTGCGAGGCACGTGGGTCAGCAGTGAGCCGATTCAGCGAGGGGACAAGAAGGTGGAGCAGGCGCTCATCTCCGGTGTCGCGCACGACACCTCCGAGGCCAAGGTCACGGTCGTCGGTGTGCCGGACAAGCCGGGCGAGGCGGCTCTGATCTTCCGTACGATCGCCGACGCCGAGATCAACATCGACATGGTCGTGCAGAACGTGTCCGCCGCCTCCACCGGGCTCACCGACATCTCGTTCACCCTGCCGAAGGCCGAGGGCCACAAGGCCATCGAGGCCCTGGAGAAGAACAAGGGCACCATCGGCTTCGACTCCCTGCGCTACGACGACCAGATCGGCAAGATCTCCCTGGTCGGCGCCGGCATGAAGACCAACCCCGGCGTCACGGCCGACTTCTTCACCGCGCTGTCCGACGCGGGCGTGAACATCGAGCTCATCTCGACCTCCGAGATCCGCATCTCGGTCGTCACCCGCAAGGACGAGGTGGACGACGCCGTCCGCGCCGTGCACACCGCCTTCGGGCTGGACTCCGACAGCGACGAGGCCGTCGTCTACGGGGGTACCGGCCGCTGATGACGCGGTCCGGGCGACCGGCGCTCGCGGTCGTGGGGGCGACCGGAGCCGTCGGCACGGTCCTGCTCCAGATCCTGTCCCAGCGGGCGGACGTCTGGGGCGAGATCAGACTGATCGCCTCCCCGCGCTCGGTCGGCCGCAAGCTGACCGTGCGCGGCGAGGAGACCGAGGTCGTGGCGCTCACCGAGGAGGCCTTCGACGGGATCGACGTCGCGCTGTTCGACGTCCCCGACGAGGTCGCCGCCCGGTGGGCGCCCGTCGCCGTCGCGCGGGGCGCGGTGGTGGTCGACAACTCCGGTGCCTTCCGCATGGACCCCGAGGTGCCCCTCGTCGTCCCCGAGGTCAACCCGCACACCGCGCGGATCCGCCCGCGCGGCATCCTCGCCAACCCGAACTGCACCACCCTGTCGATGATCGTCGCCGTGGGCGCGCTGCACGCCGAGTTCGGGCTGCGCGAGCTGGTCGTCTCCTCCTGCCAGGCGGTCAGCGGCGCCGGGCACGCGGGCGTGCGGACCCTGCGGGAGCAACTCTCCCTGGTCGCGGGCACGGAGCTGGGGACCGGCCCCGGGGACGTGCGCCGGGCCGTGGGGGACGACACCGGGCCGTTCGCGGATCCGGTCGCGCTGAACGTCGTGCCGTGGGCCGGGTCGCTGCGCGAGGACGGCTGGTCCTCGGAGGAGATGGAGGTCCGCGACGAGTCCCGCAAGGTCCTCGGCCTGCCCCGCCTCCCGGTCGCCGTCACCTGCGTACGGGTGCCGGTGATCACCGTGCACTCGCTCACCGTGCACGCCCGCTTCGAGCACGAGGTCACCGTCGACGGGGCCCGCGAGATCCTCGCCACCGCACCCGGCGTCGTGCTGTACGACAATCCCGCCGCGGGTGAGTTCCCCACGCCCGCCGACGTCGTCGGCACCGACCCGACCTGGGTGGGGCGAGTGCGCCGTGCCCTGGACGATCCGACGGCGCTCGAACTCTTCGTCTGCGGCGACAACCTCCGCAAGGGAGCCGCCCTCAACACCGCGCAGATCGCCGAGCTGGTGGCGCTGCCGGCGCGCTCCTGATCTTCCGCATCGTAAATAACCCTTGGTCACGGCACGCGCTTTGTAGGATCCGTGCAAGTGATGTGAACCGGTCATGTGTCTCGGATCTCTTGATCCCGAACGGTTTGCGGCCGAGGATTTACCTTTCGCCCCGCGCAACCGAGTGCCGGGCGGAGAGCGTCTCTGCGGGCATCCCCTAGGGGGCGCGCCCGGGGGCGATGCGGTGCTTTTCGGACGTGGGGACGTCCGGAGTCGGACGTGGGGACGTCCGTTCACATGAGGCATAGGGGAAGAGCGGTACGCATGAGGGCATTCGGTGTGCTGTCGGTGGTGCTGCCCGGCGGTGACGGAACGTGGCCGGCACGCAACGGCGTACGACCGGCACGGGGCGGTGATCGGCAGGGCCCGGACCATGCCGGACCGGGTGCCGTGAACGTGACGTCCGGCACGTACAACCCTCGTGGGGGGAAGCGTGTCCAACTGGCGTGGCTGAGGTACTCGACTTCGCAACGCCGCGCGGCCCGGCCCTGTGCCCGCCCCGCCAGGCTCTCCGACCCCGTAAGGCCGGTGCGTCCGGTGGCATGCCGGTGATCGCGCCGATGCCCGCAGCGCGGCCTGCCCGCATACCCAGTCAGCGTGACGGCGGTGCCGACGACGTGGTGGCGGCCGGTACGACCGTCGACCACCTCACCGAGACCTACCGGGCGCACTACCGCTCGCTGCTGGGCCTCGCCGCGCTCCTCCTCGACGACACCGCCTCCTGCGAGGACGTCGTCCAGGAGGCGTTCATCCGCGTCCACTCCGCCCGCAAACGCGTCCGGGACCCGGAGAAGACCCTGGCGTACCTGCGCCAGACGGTCGTCAACCTCTCCCGTTCCGCGCTGCGCCGCCGCATCCTCGGCCTCAAGCTGCTCTCCAAGCCCATGCCCGACATGGCGAGCGCGGAGGAGGGCGCGTACGACCTGCTGGAGCGCGACTCCCTCATCAAGGCGATGAAGGGGCTCCAGCGCCGTCAGCGCGAGGTGCTGGTGCTGCGCTACTTCGCCGACATGACCGAGGCTCAGGTGGCGTCGACGCTCGGCATCTCGCTGGGCTCGGTGAAGGCGTACGGCTCGCGCGGGATAGCGGCGCTGCGGGTGGCCATGGAGGCGCCGGTATGAGCGTCGGCATGAGCGCGGGGAAGGACGCCC
>NZ_LIRG01000036.1:228-7940 GCF_001419695.1 Streptomyces prasinopilosus | reverse complement strand
CCGCGACCGCGGGGTCAACGACCTCTCGTCCGCGCTGAAGCGCCGCTTCAACTTCGTCCGCATCCCGGTCATGACGAACAAGAAGAGCGAGGCCGAGATCGTCCGCTTCCGCACCGAGGAGCTGCTGCGCCGCCACTCCATAGAGCTGGAGGTGCCGCCGACCCTGCTCGACGTGCTGCTCCAGAGCTTCGCCGACCTGCGCGCCTCCGCCGCCGCGGCCGGCAGCGACGACGAGAAGCTGGAGTCCGCGCTGTCGACGGCCGAGCAGATCGGCGTGCTGGAGGACGCGGTCCTGCACAGCAACTTCTTCGGCGAGCGCACCCTGACCGCGCGTTCCCTCGCCTCCTCGCTCGTCGGCTCCCTCGCCCGCCGTGAGCCGGAGGACCTGGCCATCCTCAACAAGTACCTGCACGGCGTCGTCGAGCCGCGCAGCAGGGAACAGGGCGGTTCGTGGCCCGAGTTCCTGGAGGGCGGCCGGGACGCGATCGCGACGCTGTCATGAGCGCCGCACCCGAGAGCGCGCCCGTCGTGCGGGAGGGCACGTCCGCGGCGCGGGAGAGCACGTTCGCGGGGCTCCGCGGTCAGCTCCACGAGGCCGCGGCCGCGTTCGCCGGCGGGCCGGACGCCCTGGAGGACATCCTCCTCGGCATGGTCGACGACGTGGACCGCGCGGTGCGCGAACCGCTGGAGATCTTCCCCGTCTGCCACCACTCGCCCGCCTCCGCCCTCGCGATGGCCCGCCGGCTGCGCGAGAAGCAGCCCAAGGTGGTGTACCTGGAGCTGTGCGAGGACATGGCGCCGCTCCTCACCGAGCTGCGCAACTGCCGTCTCCCGGTGGCCGTCCAGGCGTTCGCGAGCGAGGTGGACGGCTTCCCGCCCGAGTGGGCGCCGCTGTCGGTGGTCGCGCCGATCACCGAGGCGTCCGCCGAGTACCAGGCGATCGCGTACGCGCTGGACACGCCGGGCGTCGAGCTGGTCCTCGTCGACCGTTCCTCCGACCACGTCTTCCAGTGGGACGGCCGGGACCGGAGCGCCCCGGGGGCGGACGGGGAGAGGCCGGACGGGGACGGGACCGCCGCGGACGGGGACGCGACGGAGGGCGCGCTGCACGGCGAGGCCGTCGGCGTGGAGATCGGCGACCTGCGTCCGCGCTTCGCCGAGCTGGAGGAGCACCTGCTGCGGCACGGCAGGGTGCGGCACTGGTCGGAGTGGTGGCACCAGTACGTCGAGCTGCCGCTCGGCGACGGCGACCACGACACCTACCGCCAGGTCATGTTCCTCATCGGCAGCCTGTTCCGGCGGCTCGCCCCCGGTGACCCGTCGCGGGTGCGGGTCGACGAGGACCGCGAGCGGTACATGTGGACCCGGATGCGGGAGCACCTGGCCGCCACCGGCACCGATCCCGAGGACTGCCTGTACGTCTGCGGCGCGTTCCACGCGGCCAGCAGGGTGGCGGAGTTCGGCGTGGCCGGCTCCGGCACGTACGCGATCTCGCCGCGCTCCGCCACCACCTGGCAGCACGGGCTCATCCCGTCCAGCCACGCGGCGATCGAGGCGCAGTTCGGTCTGGCCGCCGGCTCGGTGTCCATCGCGGCGGCCGAGTGGGCGAAGAGCCTCAGGCGCACCCGGGTGCGGCCGTACCGGCTGGCGGGCCAGGACGGCACGAGGAGGTCCCGGGCCGGGCAGGCCGCCGCGCCGGCGGCGGGGGCGGCGCGGACCGCCCCGGCGGACAGGCTGTCCGGCTTCCTGGGCCGGACCCCGGCCCTGGACCCGCTGGACGAGGCCGAACTGCTCGGCTGGTGCGTGGACATCGTGAGCGCGGCCCGGCGCGCCGGCTATCTCGCCTCCACCGCCGACGCGATCGCCGTCTTCGAGACGTCGATCCTGCTCGCCGGGATGCGGGACCGGGCCAAGCCCACGCCGTACGACTTCCAGGACGCGGCGGTCACCTGCATCGAGAAGGACGCGGTGCCGGGGCGGCGGGACGTGCGGCGGCTCGTCGAGATCATGATGGGCGGCGACCGGGTCGGCCGGGTCGGCTACGACTCGCTGCCGCCCCTGGCGCGCGACGTGCACGACCGGCTGGAGCCGCTGGGTCTGAAACTCCAGCAGCGGGGCGTGCGGCGGGCCCTGCTGGACCTGGCGTCCCGGCCGGAGCTGCGGGACTGCTCCGACGTGCTGTGGATGCTGCGCCGGCTGCTGCCGCAGGGCGCGGTCCGGACCGTCATGGGCGAGCGCACGCTGGGCGAGCGGTCGATCCAGGAGTCGTGGGACCTGGCGCTCGGCACCCACCAGCGGGCGCTCATCGAGCTCGGCTACGAGGGCGTCAGCATCGAGCAGGTCCTGGAGCAGCGGCTGCGCCGCGCCGCCTACGCGCCGCAGGCGACGGCGGCGACGGTCCTGGAGGCCGTCGAGGACGCGGCGCTGTACCTGGGCGGCGGCCGGCGCCTGGCCGACGAACTGGGGACGCGCGCGCTGGCGGTCCTGACGTCCGAGCGCAGTGTCGACGGCGCCCCGGAGGTGCTGCGCCGGGTGCGCCGGCTGCTCGCCCACTACCGGACGAGCGAACCGGTGCTGCCGCCGTGGATCGAGTCCTTCGTCAAGGCCGGCTACGCGCACTACTGCACCCTGCTGCCGACCGCGTTCACGGACGAGGACGCGACGACGGGTCAGGTCGCGGCGATGCTGGGCTTCCTGTTCAGCATGGAGAGCCTGGCCCTGTCGCTGGGCTGCGACAGGGCGCAGCTGGAGCTGGCGGTCGCGCAGTCCCATCCCGAGGACCCGTCGAAGACGGCCCTGCTGTGGGCGGCCCGGGTGCAGCTCGGCACGCTCTCCCGCGAGCGGTTGCGGGCGCGGTGCGACGAGCTGCTGGCCAACCCGCTGGTGGTGCCCGCGTACCCGCGCTACCTGAGCGGCTTCGTGCACGCGCTGGAGCCGGTGCCGGGCCTGGCGGACGTGGTCGTGGAAGCGGTGTCGAACGCGTTCGGGAGGCTGCCCGACGCGGTGCTGCTGCCCTGGCTCCCCACGCTGATCGGCACGCTGCGGGCCGGCGCGGCGGACCTCGCCCCGCTGCTGGTCCGCGAGGCCGGACGGATCTTCCCGGCCCGGCTCGCGGCGCTGGACGCGTGGGTGCCGCCCTGGCGCGCACCGGCTCCGGTCCCGGCACGCCGTGCGGCCCGGGCGGCGGAGCAGGCGGCCGGTGCCCGCCGGGGCGCCGCGCTGGCCCCGGCGCATCCCGCCGCGTTCGACGCGCTGGCGGAGCTGCTGGGCTGTACGGAGGGCTGGGCACCGGCCGGTTCTCCGGCGGCTCCGGCGGGCGCGGCGCTGCTGACCACGCACCCGGCGGCCTGCGACGCGGTGGCGGACCTGCTCGGCTGCACGGAGGGCTGGGCACCGGCCGGTCCGCCGCCGGTCCCGGCGGGCGCGGTCCTGACCGCCCGTCATCCGGGTGCGGCGGCCGCGCTGGAGTCCCTCCTCGCCGGCGGCTGACCGGCACGGACGACGGGGCGCCCCCGGCCACCGGGTCCCACCCCGGCCGGGGGCGACGACGAGGGCCGCTTTCCCGCGGCGGCGGGGTTCGCGCCTCAGGCGGGCGAAGAACGTGAGGGAACGTCAGGAACGTCCCCTGATGAGGGGTTGGGCGCGGGACGAGAACCGCACGGGAGAGGGCCGGGCCCGCGGGAACGCGCCGATGCCGCCGCCCGCCCGGGGAGGGCGGACGGCGGCATCGGGCGGGTGGTGCGGACGGCGGTGCCGGGCGGCCGGTGTCAGACCGCCGAGCCGGCCTTCCACTGGGCCCAGTCCATGTTCCAGCCGTTGAGGCCGTTGTCCGGGGCGATGGTCTTGTCGCCGGTGTTCTTCACGACGACCACGTCGCCCACGATGGAGTTGTCGTAGAACCAGGCGCCCGGCGTGTTCGGGTCGTCGGCACCCTGGGTGTCGGCCAGACCGATGCAGCCGTGGCTGGTGTTGGCGCTGCCGAAGATGGACTTGGCGCCCCAGTAGTTGCCGTGCAGGAAGGTGCCGGAGTTGCTCAGGCGCATGGCGTGCGGCACGTCCTTGATGTCGTACTCGCCCTTGCCGTCGTCGTCGGTGAAGCCGACGGTCGCGCCGTCCATCCGGGTCTCCTTGAACTTCTCGGAGATGACCATCTGGCCCTCCCACGTCTTGTTCTCGGGGGACCCGGCGGAGATCGGGATCGTCCGGACCGTCTTGCCGTCCTGCGTGACCTTCATCTGCTTGGTCTCGGCGTCGACGATCGAGACCTGGTTGCGGCCGATCTTGAAGTTGACCGTCTTCTGCTGGACCCCGTAGACGCCCTCGGCGCCCTCGACGCCGTCGAGCGCCAGCTTCAGGGTGACGGTGGAGTTCTCCTGCCAGTAGTCCTCGGGGCGGCAGTCCATCCGGTTGGCGTTGAACCAGTGGCAGGCGACCTCCTGGCCGCTGCTGGTGGAGACGGTGATGCCCTTCTGGACCTCGGCCTTGTTGGCGATCGCCTTGTCGAAGTTGATCGACACCGGCATGCCGACGCCGACGGTGGAACCGTCGTCCGGGGTGAAGTTGCCTATGAAGCTGTTGTCCGGGGAGACCGTGGTGAACGACGCGTTCTCGTGGGCGGCGCGCCCCGCGGAGTCCTCGGCGGTGGCCTTCAGCTTGTAGGTGGTGGCGCGCTCCAGCTGGACGCTGGGCTTCCAGCTCTTCTTGTCCGCGGCGATCTCGCCTTCGACCTCGGTGCCGTCGGCGGTCGTCATCTCGACCTCGGTGAGCGTGCCCTTGGACACGGTGACCGCGGCGGAGTTGTTGATGGAGGCGTTGTTCGAGCCGCTCTTCGGCGTGATCTTGATCTGGGCCTCGGAGGTCTTCTTGGCCGCCGCCTCGTCGACCTGGGCCTGCGACGCGCCCTTGCCGCCGCCCCCGTCGGAGCCGGTGTCCTCGCCACCGCCGGAACACGCCGAGAGCACCATCACTCCGCCGAGCAGAGCGGACGCAGCCATCAGACCCCTGCGCCGCTTACCGTCCGTCATCACACGCTTCTCCATCGTCGCCGCTTCCCCGAACCCCTCGGGCCCCCGCGCCCGAAGCCGAGAGTCCCCGTCGAACACTTCAACGCTACGACCGGTGGGTCCCGTTCCACACGGGCCGCGAATGTGGGGCTCACCACGTCCGTCGCGGCCGGGCAGGGGGCGTTCGGCCCGTGCGTCACCTGAGACGTCGAGGGCCGGGCGACGGTTGCCGCCCGGGGTCACGGTTTCCCCAAACCCTGGCGGCCAGTCACATCCGTCCGGCCCAACCCGCCCCATTGGCAAACCATTTGAGGCCATCGCCCCATGTTCCGGGCTTCACCATCATTGCGCGATGAGCGCGCAATGACCGTATCGCCCTATTTGCCGCCTTCATCCGAAACGGCATCAGCTTCATCGCCCGGCACACCGTCGAACCCGTCCCCGTAGAACTCCTCGCCCTCCTCGTCGAGGTCCCACTCGGGCGCGTCCGGGTCGTAGTCGATCCGCTCACTGCTCCACGACGCCTGCTGGAGTTCCACGCCCGGCACGTCGCCGACCAGACCGAACGGGTCGACGAGGTACGCGAGCGCCTCGGCCGCGTCGGCGGCCACCGCGCCCTGGGCGGGCGTCCGCTCCTCCGCGGACAGGTCGTCGTCGTCCGCGATCCTGGCCAGCGCGGCGCCGGTCACCGCGGCCACGTCGTCGACCTCGAGAACGAGGTCCACCCGAAGCCGTACAAATCGCGATGTCTCTGGAGTGCTCATGCCCGGAGCGTACGGCTCCGGCTTCCGTGACTTTCCCGTGACCCGCGATTTTCACTAACATCAGCCCACACGGCCAATTCGCCAGCGCCACAAGGGGATCGATATTCCGTGTCATCCGCTCTCCGCCCGTTGCTGACCGCCACCGCCGCAGGCACCCTCCTGTGCGCCCTGTGGTTCGTCCCGTCCGCCAACGCGACCTCGGACACCCCGGCTGAAGGGATCACCCCGGCAAGCCCGTCTCCGCAGGTCACAGAGCAGGCGCGGGTCATCTCCAGCACCTCGGCCAACGCCTCCACCGCCTCGTACGACGGCACCGCCGGCGAGGTCCGGCTCGCCGACACCGGCAGCTTCAACAGCACGCCCTACGTCGTCGGCGGCACCGCCTGCCTCACCCTCGGCGCGGGCTTCGTCGTCTACTCGGTACGCCGGGAACGCCTCGACTTTTAACTCGCTTGACCTTCCGTTGAGATGAAATTGACCGTGCTCCCCGGGCGGTCCCGGCCCGTCACCGCAGCGGGCCTGTGATCTTCTCCACCGCCGCCAGCAGCCGGCCGTCCCGCACGAACGCCTCCGCCGCGGCGAGGTCGGGCGCGAGGTGACGGTCCGGGCCGGGCCCGCCCACACCGGCCCGGCGCGCGGCCTCGACGGCGGCCCGGGTCGCGGGCGCCGGGGTGAGCCCCTCGCGCAGTTCCACCGCACGCGCGGCGGCGTACAGTTCGACGGCGATGACCCGGGTGAGGTTGTCGACCGAGGTGCGCAGCTTGCGCGCGGCCGACCAGCCCATCGAGACGTGGTCCTCCTGCATCGCGGAGGACGGGATCGAGTCCGCCGACGCCGGTACGGCCAGCCGCTTCAGCTCGCTCACCAGCGCGGCCTGCGTGTACTGGGCGATCATCAGGCCGGAGTCGACACCGGGGTCGTCGGCGAGGAACGGCGGCAGCCCGTGGCTGCGGTTCTTGTCCAGCAGCCGGTCGGTACGGCGCTCGGCGATGGAGCCGAGATCGGCGGCGGCGATGGCGAGGAAGTCCAGTACGTAGGCCACCGGGGCGCCGTGGAAGTTGCCGTTGGACTCCACCCGGCCGCCCCCGGAGCCGGACGCCCCCGCACCCGCGCCGCCGGGCAGCACCACCGGATTGTCGATGGCCGCGGCGAGTTCGCGCTCGGCGACCAGCCGGGCGTGCGCGATCGTGTCCCGTCCGGCGCCCGCCACCTGCGGGGCGCAGCGCACCGAGTAGGCGTCCTGGACCCGCGGGGCGTCGTCCTGGTGATGCCCCGTCATCCCCGAACCGGCCAGCACGGCCAGCATGTTGGCGGCGCTGGCGGCCTGGCCCGGATGGGGGCGGATGGCGTGCAGTTCGGGGGCGAGCACCCTGTCGGTGCCGAGCAGCGCCTCCAGGCTCATCGCGGCCGTGACGTCGGCGGACCGGTAGAGGGTGTCGAGGTCGGCGAGGGCCATGATCAGCATGCCGAGCATGCCGTCGGTGCCGTTGAGGAGGGCGAGTCCTTCCTTCTCGCGCAGTTCGACGGGCCGGATCCCGTGCTCGGCGAGCAGGTCGCCGGCGGGCCGCGGGGTCCCGTCGGGCCCTTCGGCCTCCCCTTCGCCCATCAGGGCGAGCGCGCAGTGGGACAGTGGGGCGAGGTCCCCGGAGCAGCCGAGGGAACCGTACTCGTGCACCACGGGGGTGATGCCGGCATTCAGCACGTCGGCGATCGTCCGCGCGACCTCCGGGCGCACGCCGGTGTGCCCGGAGCAGAGGGTCTTCAGCCGCAGGAACATCAGGGCGCGGACGACCTCGCGCTCGACGCGCGGCCCCATGCCCGCGGCGTGCGAGCGGACGATGTTGCGCTGCAGCCGGGCCCGCAGCCCGGGGCCGATGTACCGGGTCGCCAGGGCGCCGAAGCCGGTGCTCACCCCGTAGACGGGGTCCGGCTCGGCGGCCAGGGC
>NZ_LIRG01000036.1:0-190 GCF_001419695.1 Streptomyces prasinopilosus | reverse complement strand
CCAGCACCCTTTCGCGGCCGCGCGTCAGGCCTTCCCCGTTCACCACGGTGTGCATATCCATATTCAGGAGCGTACGCAGTGAATTCGATGATGTCACCACCGGGACACGCGGTCACCCCTTACCGGCGGCCCCGCCCCCGCCGGGTCGCGGAGTCCCCCGGACCGGCGCCTCCCGGGTGCCCGTAGCCCC
>NZ_LIRG01000359.1 GCF_001419695.1 Streptomyces prasinopilosus | reverse complement strand
CTGACCCCCCGCCCGGCGGGGCCGCTCCCGCCGGGCGGGGGGTCAGCCGACGAGGTTGTCGGCGAGTTCCTCACCGATGCCGGCGTCCGTGCCCGGGATGCCGAGGTCGGCGGCGCGCTTGTCGGCCATCGCGAGCAGCCGGCGGATCCGGCCGGCCACGGCGTCCTTGGTCAGCGGCGGGTCCGCCAGCGCGCCCAGTTCCTCCAGCGAGGCCTGCTTGTGCTCCATGCGCAGCCGCCCGGCCGCGGCGAGGTGCTCGGGAACGTCGTCGGCGAGGATCTCCAGGGCGCGCTGCACGCGGGCGCCGGCGGCGACGGCCGCGCGGGCCGAGCGGCGCAGGTTGGCGTCGTCGAAGTTGGCCAGCCGGTTCGCCGTGGCGCGCACCTCGCGGCGCATCCGGCGTTCCTCCCAGGCCAGCACCGAGTCGTGGGCGCCGAGCCGGGTGAGCAGGGCGCCGATGGCGTCGCCGTCGCGGACGACGACCCGGTCCACCCCGCGGACCTCACGGGCCTTGGAGGGGATGTGCAGTCGGCGGGCGGCGCCGACCAGGGCGAGCGCGGCCTCCGGGCCGGGGCAGGTCACCTCCAGGGAGCAGGAGCGGCCCGGCTCGGTCAGGGAGCCGTGCGCCAGGAACGCTCCGCGCCAGGCCGCCTCGGCGTCGCAGGTGGCTCCCGAGACCACCTGCGGGGGCAGTCCGCGGATCGGGCGGCCCCGCCCGTCCACCAGGCCGGTCTGACGAGCGAGCTGGTCACCGCCCGCGACCACCCGGACGACGTAGCGCGAGCCGCGGCGCAGCCCGCCCGGTGCCATCACGATCAGTTCGGAACCGTGTCCGAAGATCTCCATGATGTCCCGCTTGAGGCGGCGGGCGGCCATCGCCGTGTCCAGCTCCGCCTCGATCACGATGCGTCCGCTCACCAGGTGGAGGCCGCCGGCGAACCGCAGAATGGCGGAGACCTCCGCCTTTCTGCAGCAGGTCCGCGTGACGGGGAGCCGGGAGACCTCGTCCTTCACCGCTGCCGTCATCGCCATGGGCCGATCCTTCCATGCATCCGGAAAATACGGTCGTACGCGGCGGCCAACAGCTCCGGGTCGTGCCGGGGGCTTCCGTCGGGCCGGGCCACCGGCGCCAGTTCGACCGCGGCGCCGAGCCGCTTGGCGGCGTCGGTCAGCGAGTCGCGGTCGGGCACGGCGGCCTCGTCGGCCAGCACCACGTCCAGGGCGAGTTTAGGGGCGTGTCGTCCCAAAACCTCCACATGACGCTGCGGGGAGAAGCCCTCGGTTTCTCCGGGCTGCGGGGCGAGGTTCAGCGAGAGCACCCGGCGCGCCTTCGTCTGGACGAGGGCGTCCAGCAGGTCGGGCACCAGGAGGTGCGGGATGACCGAGGAGAACCAGGAGCCGGGACCGAGCACCACCCAGTCGGCGTCCAGGACCGCCTCGACCGCCTCGGGGACGGCGGGCGGGTCGTTCGGCACGAGGTGCACGGACTGCACCTCGCCGGGGGTGAGGGCGACGGTCGCCTGGCCGCGGACGACGTCGACCTGCTCGGGCCGCTTCGGGTCGTGGCCCTTGACCAGGGCCTGGAGTTCCAGCGGCACGGCGGACATGGGCAGCACCCGCCCGTGCGCGCCGAGCAGCCGGCCCACCAGGTCCAGGGCCTGGACGTGGTCGCCGAGCTGCTCCCACAGAGCGACGATCAGCAGGTTGCCGACCGCGTGCTCGTGCAGGTCGCCCTTGGACTGGAAGCGGTGCTGGATGACCCGGGCCCAGGTCTGGCCCCAGTCGTCGTCGCCGCACAGCGCGGCCAGCGCCTTGCGCAGGTCGCCGGGCGGCAGGACGCCCAGCTCGTCGCGCAGGCGCCCGCTGGAGCCGCCGTCGTCGGCCACGGTGACGACGGCGGTGAGATCACCGGTGATCCGGCGCAGCGCGGCGAGCGAGGCGGACAGCCCCATGCCGCCGCCGAGGGCGACCACCTTGGGCTGGGCGCCCCGGCGTCTCGGTCTGGCGCCGCGGGCCTCGGCCGGCCGGCCGGCGCGCCCTTCGGGCACCGCCCGGCGCAGCCGGTTCAGCCGCGGGGTACGGGCGGTCATTCCCGTCCCATGTCCCGGTGGACGACCACCGTCTCCACGCCCTCCGCGGCGAGTCGGGCGGCGAGCTTCTCCGACATGGCGACCGAGCGGTGCTTGCCGCCGGTGCAGCCGACGGCGACGGTCACGTAGCGCTTGCCCTCGCGGCGGTAGCCCGCGGCGATCAGCCGCAGCAGCTCGGCGTACCGGTCGAGGAACTCCTTCGCGCCGGGCTGGTTGAGGACGTACGCCGCCACCTCCTCGTGTCGTCCGGTGAACGGGCGCAGTTCCGGGACCCAGTGCGGGTTGGGCAGGAACCGCATGTCCACGACCAGGTCGGCGTCGACCGGCAGGCCGTACTTGAAGCCGAAGGACATCACGGTGGCCCGCAGTTCGGGCTCCTCGTCGCCGGCGAACTGGGCGTCCATCTTGGCGCGCAGCTCGTGCACGTTGAGGCTGGAGGTGTCTATCACCAGGTCGGCGTCGCCGCGCAGTTCGCGCAGCAGTTCGCGCTCGGCGGCGATGCCGTCGACGATGCGGCCGTCGCCCTGGAGGGGGTGCGGGCGGCGCACCGACTCGAAGCGGCGCACCAGGGCGTCCTCGGAGGACTCCAGGAAGACGATCCGCCGGGTGACGCCCCGGGTGTCGAGGTCGGCGAGGGACTCGCGGAGGTTGTCGAAGAAGCGCCGGCCGCGGACGTCGACGACGACCGCGATCCGGGCGACGTTGCCCTGGGAGCGGGCGCCGAGTTCCACCATGGTGGGGATCAGCGCGGGCGGGAGGTTGTCGACGACGAACCAGCCCAGGTCCTCCAGGCACTTCGCGGCCGTGGAGCGGCCCGCCCCGGACATGCCGGAGATGATCACCAGCTCGGGGATCGCCGCCTCGGGGGCCCCGGCCGTTTCCTTGCCCGTACTCACCTGTGCTCCGTCATCCGTTCCGTCACCGTCGTCCTGCCGTGTTCCGGGAGCCGTGTCCCGGCCGGGGTCGCGGACCGCGTCCGCACCCGGGTCCCGGTCGGCGCCCGTGGTCCGGTGCGCGTCCGTGTTCCGGTGCGCGTCCGGCTCCCGGTGCGCGCTCCGGCCGGTGTCCTGCCGTGTCTCGTGCTCGGTCATCTCTCCAGCCCCCGTCGGTCGTCCGGGGCGCCCGTGGGCACGGGCCCTCGGGGAGAACCCCCGGGCGTCCCGGGTTCTTCCACGTCGTCCCCGCCCTCCATGTCCACCATGTCATCCATGATCTCGCCCGTCGCCGTGTTCACGGCGGGACCGGCGGGGACCGCCCCGGCGAGGGCCGCGGTGATCGCCTCGGCCGTCTTGCGGCCTATGCCGGGCGCCTCGCAGATCTGGTCGACGGTCGCCGCCCGCAGTTTCCTCACCGAGCCGAAGTGCTTGATCAGCGCCTGCTTGCGGGTCTCGCCGAGGCCGGGCACGTCGTCCAGCGGACCGGACCGGAAGCGTTTGGACCGCTTGACGCGCTGGTAGGCGAGGGCGAAGCGGTGCGCCTCGTCGCGGACGCGCTGGAGCAGGTAGAGGCCCTCGCTGGTGCGGGGCAGCACCACCGGGTCGTCGTCGTCCGGCAGCCACACCTCCTCCAGCCGCTTGGCCAGACCGCACACCGCGATGTCGTCGATGCCGAGCTCGTCCAGGGCCCGGCGGGCCGCCGCCACCTGGGGGGCCCCGCCGTCGACGACCACCAGCTGGGGCGGGTAGGCGAAGCGCCTGGGACGGCCGTCCTCCTCGGTGAGCGTGCTCGCGGCGGGGTCGCCGGCGGTCCCGTCCGGGCCCGGGATCCCGTCCGCGCCGGCCACCGCGCCCCCGGCCCCGGGCTCCTCGGCGTCGCTCCACTCGCCGGTCCGCTCCTTGTCGGCGAGGTAGCGCCGGAAGCGCCGGGTGATCACCTCGTGCATGGACCGGACGTCGTCCTGGCCCGCGAAGCTCTTGATCTGGAAACGGCGGTACTCGCTCTTGCGGGCCAGCCCGTCCTCGAAGACGACCATGGAGGCCACGACGTCGTCGCCCTGGAGGTGCGAGACGTCGTAGCACTCGATCCGCAGCGGGGCGCTGTCCAGGCCGAGGGCGTCGGCGATCTCCTCCAGCGCGCGTGAGCGTGTGGTCAGGTCGGAGGCGCGCTTGGTCTTGTGCAGGACGAGGGCCTGCCGGGCGTTGCGCTCCACGGTCTCCATCAGGGCCCGCTTGTCCCCGCGCTGCGGTATCCGCAGGGAGACGCCCGAGCCGCGCCGCCCGGTGAGCCACTCCTGGACGGGTTCCACCGGGTCGGGCAGGGCGGGGACCAGGACCTCCTTGGGCACGGCGTCGCCGGTCTCCTCGCCGTAGAGCTGCTGCAGGGCGTGCTCCACGAGGGCGCCGGTGGTGATCTCCTCCACCTTGTCGGTGACCCAGCCCCGCTGGCCGCGCACGCGTCCGCCGCGCACGTGGAAGATCTGGACGGCCGCCTCCAGCTCGTCCTCGGCGACCGCGATCAGGTCGGCGTCGGTGGCGTCGGTGAGCACCACCGCGCTCTTCTCCATGGCCTTCTTCAGGGCCCCGATGTCGTCCCGCAGGCGGGCGGCCCGCTCGTACTCCATCTCCTCGGCGGCCTCGGCCATCCGCTGCTCCAGGCGACGCACGTGGGCGCCGGTGCGGCCGGCCATGAAGTCGCAGAACTCCTCGGCGAGTTCGCGGTGCTCCTCGGCGGAGATCCGCTCCACGCAGGGCGCCGAGCACTTGCCGATGTAGCCGAGCAGGCAGGGGCGGCCCGTGCGGGCGGCGTTCTTGAAGACGCCGGCCGAGCAGGTGCGCACCGGGAACACCCGCAGCAGCAGGTCCACGGTGTCGCGGATCGCCCACGCGTGCCCGTACGGGCCGAAGTACCGGACGCCCTTCTTCTTGTGACCGCGCATCACCTGGACGCGGGGGAACTCCTCGTTCATCGTCACCGCGAGGTACGGGTAGCTCTTGTCGTCGCGGTACTTGACGTTGAAGCGGGGGTCGTACTCCTTGATCCAGGAGTACTCCAGCTGGAGCGCCTCGACCTCCGTGGACACCACCGTCCACTCCACGGAGACGGCCGTGGTGACCATGGTGCGGGTGCGCGGGTGGAGCCCGGCGAGGTCCTGGAAGTAGTTCGCCAGGCGCTGGCGCAGGCTCTTCGCCTTCCCGACGTAGATCACCCGGCGGTGCTCGTCGCGGAACCGGTAGACCCCCGGCGAGTCGGGGATCTCACCCGGTTTGGGGCGGTAGCTGGAGGGGTCGGCCATGTCTCACACCCTACTGGCGGGGACCGACACGGCGACGCGGCCGGGCGTCCGCCGGCCCGGTACCGCTC
Organism: Streptomyces prasinopilosus; assembly: GCF_001419695.1. Taxonomy (GTDB): domain Bacteria; phylum Actinomycetota; class Actinomycetes; order Streptomycetales; family Streptomycetaceae; genus Streptomyces; species Streptomyces prasinopilosus. The sequence continues at coordinate 14,093 of NZ_LIRG01000359.1, read as the reverse complement.
CGGAACGGTTATGACCGGTGGGAAGCGGGAAGGTGGGGGGTCCGGCCCCTCGGGCGGGATGCCAGCAGAATGCGGACGCGGTCACGAGTCGGAGGGCTGGTCGGACAATGCGACAGACACGGATCGAGAAATCACGACGGCCGGCCGCTCGTGCCCGCCGGTACGCGGAGGAGGCGGCCGCCCTCCCCGACTCCCTCGACCCACGCGACCCGGACATCGTGCGCGCCAAGCGCTTGCGTCCGCGTCCGGGCGGCGGGGACGCGGCGGGACGGTCGTAGGGAAACCGGCGGGGAGCCGAGGGAGACCGCGAGGAGCTGAGGGAGACCGCGGGAAGTCGCGGGGAGCCCCGCGCGGCAGGACGTCAGGGGCCGTGCCGGCCCGAAGGCCGGCACGGCCCCTGACGCGTGTGCGCGCCGCGCGCGGCGCACTGCGCGGGTGCACGGCGCGCGTGCGCGCGGTGTCCGCTTGTTGGACACCGGGTGTTGTCGGGAGTCGGTCAACACGCTTCAATGCGGGGGGACTCGGGGCCTTGAACGGCGGCGTACGGATGTGAAGACCCGTCCGCACCGGCGGGGGAGGGTCCCGGGGTGCGCCGAGCGAACGGTCTGACCAGCCGTCGTGGACATTCAGAGAAAGGCCCCTGCATGCCGCACGCCACACCGCACACGGACACCGCCGCGAAACTGGACTCGGCCCTGCGCGGCGGCCCCTTCCACGTCGCCCTGCGGGCCGCGATAGCCGCCCGCGGCCTGCCCCTGCAACGGGTGCAGCACCACCTGTCGCGCCACGGTGTGAAGGTGGGCGTCACCAGCCTCAGCTACTGGCAGCAGGGGGCCCGCCGCCCGCAGCGCGCGGAGTCGCTGCGGGCCGTACGGGCACTGGAGGAGATCCTGGAGCTGCCGGAGGAGTCGTTGATCCGGCTGCTCGCCGAGTCCGGGGAGACGGCGGACGGCCGCCCCGCGGGCCGTTCCCACCGCTCGCTGGTCGAGGCCTCGGGCGTCCTCACGGGGCTGCGGGCCGAGCTCGGCGCCCCGCGGGACGGCGGGCTGCGGACCCTGGGCCATCACGAGCGGGTCCGGATCGGGGCCCGCCGGGAGCTGGCCGAACGTGAGTCCCACCACATCGTGCGCGCGCACCGGGACGGCGTCGACCGCTTCGTGGCCGTCCACCACGGCGACCCCGGGTCCGTGCCGGCCCGGATGGCCGTGCGCCCCCTGGAGAACTGCCGCACCGGCCGCGTCCGCTGGCGGCAGGACGCCGGGGTGCTCGCGGCGGAGCTGCTCTTCGACACGCGGCTGCGGGCCGGTGACACGTTCCTGTTCCGGTACGCCGTCGAGGACGGCACGGCCGGGGTCTCCCGCGAGTACCTGCACGGGGCGGACTCCCCCGGCGGCCAGTACGCGCTCCAGGTGTGCTTCGACGCCGGGGCGCTCCCGGTGCGTTGCCACCGGTTCACCCAGCACTCCGCGGCGGCACCGCGCGGCGGCCGCCAGGAGCTGGCCGTCAGCCCTCTGCACCGCTCGGTGCACCTGGTCGAGCCGCACGTGCGCTCGGGGTACGTGGGGATCGGCTGGGACTGGGACTGGGACTGAGGCCCGGAGCGGACCCCGGTCCCGCGGCTCGGGTCCGCGGGCGGGGCTCACGGCCCGGTTCGCGGATCGGACCCGCGGCTCGCCTCCGCGCCTCGGGCCCGCGGCTCGCCTTCGCGCCTCGGACCCGCGGGCGGGGCCTGCTGCTCAGGCCTGCGGCTTCGCGACGATCGTGCCGTTCCGGACCTCGACGGCGAGCCGTGTCAGCGGTGCCACCGCCGGCTCGCGCAGCACCTTGCCGGTGGTGGCGTCGAACTCGCTCCCGTGGCACGGGCAGGTCAGCTTCGTCCCCTTCAGCTGGTTGATGGGGCAGCTCGCGTGCGTGCAGAGGGTGCTGTACGCCGTGAGGGAGTCGTCGTCGCCCCGGCTGACGACGACGTTGTGGTCCCAGTACAGCTTGCTGCTCCCCCGGGCGACCTCGCTCTCCGCGCCGAGTTCGACGGGCCCGGTCAGCTCGGAGGGCCTCTCCTCGCCGCCCCCGCAGGCGGTGAGGCCGAGTCCGGCCACGGGGGCGAGGGCCATGCCTCGCAGAACGGTGCGGCGGCTCGCGGGGAATCGGCCGGACATGGGGGTCTCCACTGGTCGGACGGCGGTACGGGACGACCCTACCGGGGGCGCTCCCGCCGTCCGCCGGGCGGGGAGCGGGTGGGGACGGCGGAGCGGGGCGGGGCGCGCACGAGGGGCGTAAACGTTTGCGCAAGCGTTTACGTCCGCCGCCGGATGGGATAGCTTCCCGTCACGGAACCCCGGCGGGCCCCCGCGGCGGCCGGTGCGCGAAGGGAGCGGCCGATGGCGACCATGACGGACGTGGCGCGGTGCGCCGGTGTCTCGGTCGCGACCGTCTCGCACGTCCTGAACGGCACGCGGCCGGTCCTCCCGCACACCCGCCGGGCGGTCCTGGACGCCGTCGAGGAGCTCGGCTACACCCCGAACACGCTGGCCCGCTCGCTGGTGACCTCCCGGACCCGCTCGATCGGGCTCGCGGTGTCGGCGATCAGCAACCCGTACTTCACCGAGATCCTCCAGGGCGTCGAGGCGGCCGCCCTGGAGGCGGGGTACAGCCTGCTCATCGCCGATCCGCACGACGACCCCGGGCACGAGCGCAAGGTCGTGCAACTGCTGCACGAGCGGCGGGTGGAGGGCATGATCGTCGCGCCGTCCTCCCGGCCGCGCGAGCTGCTCGCCTACCTCGGGCGCCATCGCGTACCGGCGGTGTTCCTCGACCGGGTGGTCGAGGCCCCCGGGGAGGGCGGCCCGTCCTTCGACCAGGTCTGCGCCGAGAACACGGAGCCGACGGCCCGGCTGGTCGCGCACCTCGCCGGGCTCGGCCACCGCCGGATCGCCCTGGTCGCGGGGCGGCCCGGGTTCAGCACCACCGCCGAGCGGATCACCGGGTACCGGCACGGTCTCGCCGGTGCGGGTCTGCCGTTCGACGCCCGGCTCCTCGTGCACGGCGACTCGGAGTCGGCCGGCGCCGAACGGGCCACCGGCGCCCTGCTCTCCCTCGGCGCTCCCCCGACCGCGCTGGTCACCGGGAACAACGCCATGACGATCGGCGCGCTGCGCGCCCTGCGCTCCCGCGGTCTCTCCGTGCCCGGGGACATCGCGCTGTGCTGCTTCGACGACTTCGCCTGGGCGGACCTGTTCTCCCCCCGGCTCACCGCGATCGCCCAGCCCAGCAGGGACATCGGCGCCCGTGCCGTCCGGGTGCTCCTGGACCGGCTCGCCGCCCCGGAGCGGCCCGCGCGGACCGAACGGCTCTCCTGCGCCTTCGTGCACCGCACGTCCTGCGGCTGCCCGGACCCCCAGGACCCCCCGGACCCCCCGGAACGGTCCGCGCGGTCCCGGTAGCCCTTCGCGGCCTCGGCACACGCGGCCCGCCCCGGCCGACCCGACGCCCCGCGACCGGGCGGCCCGACACCCCGTCGCCCCATCGACCCAGCACCCGTGGAAGGGACCCCTCGTGATCGTCGTAGCCGGTGAGGCACTGATCGACCTGGTACCGCGGGGCGCGGGCGCGCTCGCGGCGCTGACGCCGGCGCTCGGCGGCGGCCCCTACAACACGGCGGTGGCGCTGGGCCGTCTCGGCTCCCCCGCCGCCTTCTGCTCCCGGGTGTCCCGGGACGCCTTCGGCGAGGCGCTGCTGGACCGGCTGCGGGAGACCGGGGTGGCCGTGTCGCCGGTGCAGCGCGGTGACGAGCCGACGACGCTCGCCGTCGCCACGGTCGCGGCGGACGGCTCGGCGGTCTACTCCTTCTACGTGGAGGGGACGGCGGACCGGCTGTTCACGGTGCCGGACGCGCTGCCGGACGGTACCCGCGCGGTGTCCTTCGGCACCTGCTCCCTCGTGCTGGAGCCGGGGGCGACCGCGTACGAGGAGCTGATGCGCACCGCCCACGCGCGCGGTGTGTTCACGGCGCTGGATCCCAACATCCGGCCGGGGCTGATCCCGGACCCCGACGCCTACCGGGCCCGGTTCCTGAGCTGGCTGCCGTCGGTGTCGCTGCTGAAGCTGTCCGAGGAGGACGCCCGGTGGCTCGGCGGCACGCCCGCGCGGTGGCTGGCGGCCGGCCCGGCGGCGGTCGTGGTCACCCGGGGCGGTGACGGGCTGACCGTGTTCACCCGGGAGGGCGGCGAGTACTCCGTGCCGGGCGAGCGGGTCGAGGTGGTGGACACGATCGGCGCGGGCGACACCGTCAACGCGGCGCTGCTGCACGGCCTGGCGGTGCGGGACGCGCTCGGCGTGCGGGAGGTGGCCGGGCTGGGCGCGGACGGCTGGCGGGAGCTGCTCGGCTTCGCGGCGCGCGCGGCGGCGATCACCTGCTCCCGCGCGGGCGCCGAGCCGCCGTACGCCCGTGAACTGGACGGCTGAGCCCCCGCCCGGGGCGTGATCCGCCGACCGGACCCGCACGCGCCGCACTCCCGGGGAGCGCGGGCGCCGTGAGCATCGAGCCGTGCCCCGCGGGGTCCTCCCGCGGGGCACGGCTCGTCCACTGGGCCGGCACGGTCCGGCCGGGTGAAGCGGACGGACCCGGCGGATCCGGTCCGCCGGGTCGTTCGTGCCGGGTGGGGCGGGTCAGGCGCCGGTCGTCCGGGCCGTCCCCTGCCCGGTGGCCTTGGCCGCCGTCTTCTTCGCCGTGGCCTTCTTGGCCGGGGCCTTCTTCGCCGCCGGCTTGCGCGGGGCCCGCACCGGGTCGGCGTCGCTGACCCTGTCCGCACCGAGGACGTCCCGCAGGAACTTCCCGGTGTGGCTGGCCGGGACCCCGGCGACCTGCTCGGGCGTGCCCTCGGCGACGACCAGGCCGCCGCCGGCACCGCCCTCGGGGCCCATGTCGACCACCCAGTCGGCGGTCTTGATCACGTCGAGGTTGTGCTCGATGACGATGACCGTGTTGCCCTTGTCGACCAGTCCGGACAGGACCGTCAGCAGCTTGCTGATGTCCTCGAAGTGCAGTCCGGTGGTCGGCTCGTCCAGGACGTAGACCGTGCGGCCGGTGGAGCGCCGCTGCAGCTCGCTGGCGAGCTTCACCCGCTGGGCCTCGCCGCCCGACAGGGTGGTGGCCGCCTGGCCGAGCCGGACGTACCCGAGGCCGACGTCGTACAGCGTCTTCAGGTGGCGGGAGATCGCCGGGACGGCCTCGAAGAAGTGCATGGCCTCCTCGATCGGCATGTTCAGGACGTCGGCGACGGACTTGCCCTTGTAGTGGACCTCCAGGGTCTCCCGGTTGTAGCGGGCGCCGTGGCAGACCTCGCACGGGACGTACACGTCCGGGAGGAAGTTCATCTCGATCTTGATGGTGCCGTCGCCCGCGCAGTTCTCGCAGCGGCCGCCCTTGACGTTGAAGGAGAAGCGGCCGGGGAGGTAGCCGCGGACCTTCGCCTCGGCCGTCTCGGCGAACAGCTTGCGGACGTGGTCGAAGACGCCGGTGTACGTCGCCGGGTTGGAGCGCGGGGTGCGCCCGATGGGCGACTGGTCGACGTGCACGACCTTGTCGACCAGGTCGTCGCCGTCCACGCGGGTGTGCCGGCCGGGGACGCTGCGGGCGCCGTTGAGCTCGCGGGCCAGGTGGGTGTACAGGATGTCGTTGACCAGCGTGGACTTGCCGGAGCCGGAGACGCCCGTGACCGCGGTGAACACGCCGAGGGGGAAGGACACCTCGATGTCCCGCAGGTTGTTCTCGCGGGCACCGTGCACCGTGAGCTGGCGCGCCGGGTCGAGCGGGCGGCGGACGTCCGGCAGCGGGATGGCCTTCCGGCCGGACAGGTACTGGCCGGTCTGCGACTCGGTGTTCTCGAGCAGTTCCTTCAGGGATCCGCTGTGCACGACCTTTCCGCCGTGCTCGCCGGCGCCCGGGCCGATGTCGACGATCCAGTCGGCGACCTTGATGGTGTCCTCGTCGTGCTCGACGACGATGAGCGTGTTGCCCATGTCGCGGAGCCTGACCAGGGTCTCGATCAGCCGGTGGTTGTCGCGCTGGTGCAGGCCGATGGACGGCTCGTCGAGGACGTAGAGGACGCCGACGAGGCCGGAGCCGATCTGGGTGGCCAGGCGGATGCGCTGGGCCTCGCCGCCGGAGAGGGTGCCCGCCGCGCGGTTCAGCGAGAGGTAGTCGAGGCCGACGTCGACCAGGAACCGCAGCCGTTCGTTGACCTCCTTCAGCACGCGCTCGGCGATCTTCTTGTCGCGGGCGGAGAGCTTCATCGCGCCCAGGAAGTCCGCGCACTCGCTGATGGACATCGCCGAGACCTCGGCGATCGACTTCCCCATGACCGTGACGGCGAGGACGATCGGCTTGAGGCGGGTGCCTTCGCAGGAGGGGCAGGCGACCTCGCGCATGTAGCCCTCGAAGCGCTCGCGGCTGGCGTCGGTCTCGGCCTCGCTGTGCCGGCGCTTGACGAAGGGCAGGGCGCCCTCGAAGGCCGTCGTGTACCGGCGCTCGCGTCCGTACCGGTTGCGGTAGCGGACCTCGACCTGGGTCTTGTGGCCGTGCAGCAGGGCCTTCTTGGCGCGCTGCGGCAGGCCGGCGAAGGGGATGTCCGTGCGGAAGCCCAGCGCGTCGGCGAGGGCCCCGATCAGCCGGGCGAAGTAGTCCTTGCTCTGGCCGTGCGACCAGGGGTGGATGGCGCCCTCGTCGAGGCTCTTCTCCGGGTCGGGGACGATCAGCTCCGGGTCGACCTCCATGCGCGTGCCGATGCCGGAGCATTCGGGGCAGGCGCCGAAGGGCGAGTTGAAGGAGAAGGAGCGGGGCTCCAGTTCCTCGAAGGACAGGTCGTCGTACGGGCAGTACAGGTGCTCGGAGAACATGCGCTCGCGCTCGGGGTCGTCCTCGGGGAGGTCGACGAAGTCGAGCACGACCATGCCGCCGGACAGGCCGAGCGCGGTCTCGACGGAGTCGGTGAGGCGGCGCTTGGCGCCGTCCTTCACGGTGAGGCGGTCGACGACCACCTCGATGGTGTGCTTCTCCTGCTTCTTCAGCGTGGGCGGGGTGGCGAGCTGGATGGTCTCGCCGTCCACCCGTGCGCGGGAGTAGCCCTTGGTCTGGAGGTCGGCGAAGAGGTCGGCGAACTCGCCCTTGCGTTCCCGCACCAGGGGGGACAGCACCTGGAAGCGGCTGCCCTCGGGCAGTTCCAGCACCCGGTCGACGATGGCCTGCGGCGACTGGCGCGAGATGGGCCGGGAGCACTGGGGGCAGTGCGGCTTGCCGATGCGTGCGAAGAGCAGGCGCAGGTAGTCGTAGACCTCGGTGATGGTGCCGACGGTGGAGCGCGGGTTGCGCGAGGTCGACTTCTGGTCGATGGAGACGGCCGGGGACAGTCCCTCGATGAAGTCGACGTCCGGCTTGTCCATCTGGCCGAGGAACTGCCGGGCGTACGAGGAGAGCGACTCCACGTAGCGCCGCTGGCCCTCGGCGAAGATCGTGTCGAAGGCCAGTGAGGACTTGCCCGACCCCGACAGGCCCGTGAAGACGATGAGCGAGTCGCGCGGGAGGTCGAGCGAGACATTCCTGAGGTTGTGCTCGCGTGCTCCACGGACGATGAGACGGTCGGCCACGCGGGTCCGCACCTTTCTGAGAGGAGTGACAGGGGCGGGGCCCCGTGTCTTCCCACACTAGGGCGAGCCACTGACAACGCCGGTCGGATTCACGGGTTGACAACAATCCCCGGCTCTCCAGCATGCCCGACGCCGCGTCCGAGCTTATAGCACGTACATTCGATTCACGGTCTTCCTGCGCCGTCTTCACCCGAAGGTGTGACGGGGCTAGGGTCGGCGCCATGATGGATCACGCTCATGACCTGGCGTCTGTACACGGTGCGACCGAACGGCTGCTCCGCGCGGCCTCCGCCCTGGACAACGCGGCTGTGACGAAGGCGTCACGGCTTCCGGGCTGGACCCGCGGACACGTCCTGGCCCACCTCGCGCGCAACGCGGACGCCTTGGTGAACGTCCTGGAGGGGCGTGCGATGTACGCCTCCGCCGCCGCCCGGGACGCCGACATCGAGCGGGACGCCCCGCGCCCCCTCGACGTCCAGCTCGCCGACGTGCGGGAGAGCGCGGCCCGCTTCCAGGAGGCGGGCGCGGTCCCGGCGGACTGGTCGCGCACGGTGGAGCTGCGCAACGGGGTCACCGACCGGGCGGAGCGGCTGCCCTTCCGGCGCTGGGTCGAGGTGGAGCTGCACCACGTGGACCTCGGCATCGGATACGAGCTGGAGGACCTCCCGGCGGATTTCACCGAGCGGGAGATCGACTTCCTGGCGGCCCGGTTCGAGGGCCACCGGGACGTGCCCGCGACGCGGCTGACCACTCCCGACGGCCGGACCCGGACCACGGGCGGCGGGGCACCGGGCGACCCGGTCGCGGTGGAGGGCACGGCCGCCGAGCTGCTCGGCTGGCTCGCCGGGCGGCGTGACGGCTCGGCGCTGACGGTGACGTCCGGCACCCTGCCCGCCCTCCCCCCGCTATAGGCTGGCCGTCATGACGTACAGCGGGCGTGTGACGGTCGGCGGACCGGCCGACGTGCACGAACTCAAGGACCTGATGATCACCAAGATCGCGGTCGGGCCCATGAAGAACAACGCCTATCTGCTGCGCTGCCGGGCCACCGACGAGCAGTTGCTGATCGACGCGGCCGACGAGGCGGAGACCCTGCTGGGCTCGATCGGCGGCGACGGCATCGCGTCCGTCGTGACCACGCACCGGCACGGCGACCACTGGCAGGCGCTCGCCCGGGTGGTGGCGGCCACCGGCGCCCGCACCCACGCGGGCCGGGAGGACGCCGAGGGCATCCCGGTGCCGACGGACGTCCTGGTCGACGACGGCGACACGATCCGGGTGGGGCGGGTGGAGCTCACCGCGCGCCGGCTCGTCGGCCACACGCCCGGCTCGATCGCCCTCGTCTACGACGATCCGCACGGGCACCCCCACGTGTTCACCGGGGACTGCCTGTTCCCGGGCGGCGTGGGCAACACCCACCAGGACCCGGAGGCGTTCGCCTCCCTGATCCACGACGTCGAGACGAAGATCTTCGACGTGCTCCCCGACGAGACCTGGGTCTACCCCGGGCACGGCGACGACACCACGCTGGGCGCGGAGCGCCCGCAGCTGCCGGAGTGGCGCGCGCGGGGCTGGTGAGGGGCGGGGGCGGGCGCCCGCCCCGGTCCGGGCCCGGCTCCGGTGGGCGTCCGGGCCGCTGAGCCCCGTTCTCCGGGGCCGGTTCCGGGGGCGGGGTCTACGCCCGTGCCCGTCCGGTGCCGGCCAGCGCCGCGATCCGCTCCACCGCGAACACGTACCCCTGGACCCCGCATCCCGCGATGACCCCGTCGGCCCGCAGCGAGACGTAGGAGTGGTGCCGGAAGGACTCCCGGCGGTGGATGTTGGAGATGTGGACCTCCACCACGGGCAGGCCGTCGCAGGTGTTGAGGGCGTCCAGGAGGGCGACGGAGGTGTGGGAGTAGGCGCCCGGGTTGATCACGATGCCGCAGTGGTTCAGCCTCGCCTCGTGGATCAGGTCCACCAGTTCGCCCTCGTGGTTGGACTGGCGCGGGTCCACCGTGCCGCCGTGCGCGGCTGCCGCGTCGGCGCACAGCGCCTCCACGTCGGCGAGCGTCTCGGAGCCGTAGATCTCCGGCTGGCGCTGTCCGAGCAGGTTCAGGTTGGGGCCGTTGAGAATCATGATCGGGGCGTCGGCCAGGCTGCGGTGCACAGTTCCTCCGGTCCGTTCGGGCGAGGGCGCGTGGGGAGTGGGGCGGGCCGCGGCGGCCGTCGCCGGGCCGCCGCTCGGACCGGTCTATCACGGCTCCGGGGGCGGGGGTCCCGGGGCCGTGGTGCCCGTGGGGCCACCTCCGGGCGGGCACGGGACCGCCTCCGGGCGGGGTGTGCCGGAGCGCGGGTCTGCGCCGGGCACGTTCCCGCCCGGAGGCGGTTCCCGGGGTCGGTTCCCGGAGCCGGTCCTACGGGTTGATGGCCAGTTCGAGGTAGGCCGCGAGGATCACCAGGTGCACCCCGCCCTGGAGCGGTGTGGCCCGGCCGGGGCGGACGGTCAGGGCGCCGACCACCACGGTCAGGGTGAGCAGCACCATGTGGGTGTTGCCGAGGCCCAGGACCAGCGGTCCGGAGAGCCAGAGGCTGGCTATCGCGACCGCGGGGATGGTCAGGCCGATGCTGGCCATCGCGGAGCCGAGCGCGAGGTTCACACTGGTCTGTACCCGGTTGCGCTGCGCCGCGCGCACCGCGGCGATGGTCTCGGGGAGCAGGACCAGCAGCGCGATGATCACACCGACGACGGCGTGGGGCAGCCCGGCCGACTTGACGCCGGACTCGATGGCGGGCGAGACGCCTTTGGCGAGGCCGACCACTCCGACCAGGGCCAGGCCGAGCAGTCCGAGGCTGATCATGGCGGTGCGGGTGGAGGGCGCGGCCGCGTGCTCCTCCTCCGTCTCCACGACCGGTTTGGGCGTGCCGGGCTTGACCACGGGCAGGAAGTAGTCACGGTGCCGGACGGTCTGTGTCGCCACGAACAGGCCGTAGAGGATCAGTGAGGTGACCGCGGCGAAGGCGAGCTGCACCCCGGAGAACTCCGGGCCCGGCTTGCTGGTGGTGAAGGTCGGCAGCACCAGGGTGAGGCCCGCCAGGGTGGCCACCGTGGCGAGCGCCGCGCCGGCGCCCTCCGGATTGAAGGTGGCCGTGCCGTGCCGCAGCGAGCCGACCAGGAGGCTGATGCCGAGGATGCCGTTGCAGGTGATCATCACGGCCGCGAAGACGGTGTCCCTGGCCAGGGAGGCGGTGTCGGGTCCGCCGTCGATCATCAGGGTGACGATCAGCGCGACCTCGATGATCGTGACGGCGACCGCGAGGACCAGCGAGCCGAAGGGTTCACCGACCCGGTGGGCGACCACCTCCGCGTGGTGCACCGCGGCCAGCACGGCCGCCGCCAGCACCACGACCGCCACGGCGATGAGCGCGCCGGACAGTTTGCTCCCCCAGGTGAGGGCCAGGAGCACCACCGCGAGCACGGGCACCAGGTTCGTCCACCGCTCGCCGATCGTTCTGAACCAATCGATCATGCGCGGCTCTCAGACGTGAAGGAACCCTGGCCTTCGGTCGCTCGACGGTGTGGGGAACCGCTGGTCGTACCGGTCGTTCTCACATCCACGCCCCCGCCCGGTATCGGTTCGTGCGGGCGGGCCCGCCGCTGTCCGGCGGCTCCGCCTCCTCGGGTGTTCCTGGTCGCTGCGAGGTTGTCGTTGTCGCGCATGATCTCCTCTGCCGGCCGCGGGGAACGGCCCTCGACGGGCGGCGGTGAGCGTGACCGGCCGCCCTGGTACCGGTTGGGATGGGGTGCTCCGGTACGGGACAGGCAGATGCCGGGAGCGGTGCGCGACTCCGTGTCGCGCCCCGCTCCCGGTGGTGACCTGTCCGTTCCCGGACGGACGGGTCAGACGTCGATGCTGTCCTTGGCGGTGCCTTCGCCCCGGTCGGTCCCGGCGCGGTCCGCCTCGGCCCGGTCCTTCAGGGCCTGCTTCTTGGAGGCCCTGAGGCTGGTGATCGTGGTGACGACGAGAACGCCGCAGATCACGCCCAGCGACACCGGGATGCTGATCTCCGGGACGTGGACCCCAGACTCGTGCAGGGCGTGCAGCACCAGCTTCACGCCGATGAAGCCGAGGATGATCGAGAGGCCGTAGGACAGGTGGACCAGCTTCCGCAGCAGGCCGCCGATGAGGAAGTACAGCTGCCGCAGGCCCATGAGGGCGAACGCGTTCGCGGTGAACACGATGTACGGGTCCTGGGTCAGACCGAAGATCGCGGGGATCGAGTCGAGCGCGAAGAGCACGTCCGTGGTGCCGATGGCGAGCATCACGACCAGCATCGGGGTCATGACCCGCTTGCCGTTCTGCTCGATCCACAGCTTGGTGCCGTGGTACCGGTCGGCCACGCCGAACCTGCGCTCGGCGGCCTTGAGGAGCTTGTTCTCCTCGAACTCCTCGTCCTCCTGGTCGGCACGGGCCTCCTGGATGAGCTTCCAGGCGGTGTAGATCAGGAAGGCGCCGAAGATGTAGAAGACCCACGAGAAGCTGGCGATGATCGCGGCGCCCGCGGCGATGAAGATCGTCCGCAGGACCAGGGCTATGAGCACACCGACGAGGAGCACCCGCTGCTGGTACTGCGACGGCACCGCGAACTTCGCCATGATCAGGACGAAGACGAACAGGTTGTCGACGCTCAGCGATTTCTCGGTGATGTAGCCGGCGAAGAACTCTCCGGCGGGTTGTCCTCCGCCGAAGATCAGCAGGCCTATTCCGAAGATCACGGCGAGGGCGATCCAGACGATGGTCCAGATGCCGGCTTCCTTGACGGAAACGTCGTGCGGCTTGCGGCCGATGAAGAAGTCGATCGAGATGAGGGCGGCGAGGCCCACGACGGTAAGGACCCAAAGGGTCGAGGAAACATCCACTGCGCCTCCGGCAGATACGTCTCACGGAACATGTCAGCGTCGTCGCTGCCGGAGGTCTCTTCCACCCAGGTCCGGGGCGCTTTTCGGCGCCTGGACAGACCTATGGGCCGACGCCCCGGGATCAGGCCTGATCCGTATTGACGGGGTCGCCGCACAGACGGGGAGTACTCCCCTCCGTGCGCAAAACTTTACCCCCATCACCAAGGATTGGTAAAGAGCCAGGTAAAAGAAACCCCAAAGTGGCAGGTGGAGGACGGTCGTTCGGGGGCGCGGTCCAGGAGCTGGGACGCCGGGGCCGCGTAACGGACACGCGGTCACGGGTTCCGGGGCCGGGGTGCCGGGTGCCGGGGCCGGGGTGCCGGGTGCCGGGGTGCCGGGTGCCGGGTCAGGGGTGCCGGGTCCGGCGGGCCTCGGCGACCCGGGCGAGCACCTGCTGGAGGACCTCGCTGCCCGGGGGCACGAGGGGCGGCTCGTACGTCCAGGCGTGGCCGACCCACGGGTCGGCCAGGTGGCTGTCGGCCACCGGGGTCAGCCGCAGCAGGGAACGCCACAGGGGGTCCAGCAGCGGACCGTACCCGGCGGCCTCCTCGCGGTCGGCGACCAGCATCAGGTGGACGCCGGCGGCCGGTCCCTCGTCGGCGAGGTAACGCAGCTGGTTCACGGCGCGGTCGTCGAAACCGTGCGGGAAGTCGTTGACGACCAGCAGCTGCTGGGAGGGGTCGAAGCCGGGCGGCAGGGCGTCGGCGGCTCCGCCGCGCAGCGCCATCTGCACCAGGTCGACCCGCTGGGTGAGCCGGCCCAGGACCTCCGCGACGCCCGCGGCGCCCCGGGCGGGCGGCGCGGCCAGCACACCGCTGTGCGTCAGCGGCAGCAGTGACGGCGCGCCCGAGCCGGCCGGGTCGACGACGTGCACGGTGAACTCGCCCGCCGGGTGGACGGCGAGCAGCCGTGCCGCGTGGTTCACCGCCGTCTCCACGGCGAGGCGCCGCATGTCGTGGGTGTCGGTGAACGGCTCGTCCAGGGCGTCGGTGCGGCCGCTGTCGATCCACAGGCCGCGTTCCAGCGGCAGCCGGAGCAGCATCGGTATGCGGATCCCGTCGGCCTCGGGCAGCCGGAGGTCGCCCAGGCGCAGCGCCATGGGGATCTCCATCGGCACCCGGTAGGCGTGCCAGACGGGGTTGTCCCAGCGGGCGTACGCCGGGGGCAGGGCGGGTTCGACGACCTCGGCCTCGGCGACGAGCTGGGCGAGGTCGCGGTCCAGGGCCTCCCTCGCCCGTTCGACGAGCTGGGCCTGCCGGGCCCGGGCCGCCTCGCGCGCCGCGTCGGCCCGGCCGCTGATCCGGCTGCGCGGGTCGGACAGGGTCTGCTCCAGCTCCTTGTCCATGCGGGACTCGGCGAAGTCGACGGCGCTGCGGTAGGCGGCGGTGGTGCGGGCCAGATCCTCGAACATGCCCCAGACCTGGTTGTAGAGCCGCTCCTCCATGGACCAGCCGGTCGCGTCGCCCGCGACGGGCCGCGCGGGCTGTCCGGGCGGGGCCCGTCGCGGGCGACG
>NZ_LIRG01000358.1 GCF_001419695.1 Streptomyces prasinopilosus | reverse complement strand
CCCTGCCGACCTCCGGCCTGATCACGGTCGAGGTCGGCAGGGACGGCACGGTGTCCTTCGCCCTGCCCCGGACCGAGGTGGGGCAGGGCATCACCACGTCGACCGCCATGCTGATCGCCGAGGAACTGGACGTGCCCGTGGACCGGGTGCGCGTCACCCTGGCCGACGCGCGACCGGAGCTGCTGTTCAACCAGCTCACCGGCGGGTCGAACACGACGTTCTCCACCTACACCCCGATCCGGGTCGCCGCCGCCGTCGCCCGGGGCCGGCTGCTCGGGGCGGCGGCGGCCGCGTGGGGCACCGAGGTCACCGGGCTGACGCTGAGGGCGGGAGTGGTCACCGGGCCGGGCGGCCGGAGCGCCGGCATCGGGACGCTGTCCGAGAGGGCCGCGAGCGTGCGGACCGAGCGGGTGGCCGTGAAGCTCAAGCCCCGCGGCGAGTTCACCGTCGTCGGCCGGCCGCACGGCCGTGTCGACGCCCTCGCCGCGGTGACCGGGCGCAAGAAGTTCACGATGGACCTGGACGTCCCGGACGCCCTGCCGACCATGGTGTGCCGCCCGCCGACGATCAACGGCAGGGTCGGTTCGGTGTCCAACCTGGCCGAGGTCCGCGCCATGCCCGGGGTCACCGACGTCGTCGTGATGTCGACCGGGGTGGCGGTGCGCGCGGCCACCTTCGGCCGGTGCGTCGACGCCGTGCGCGCCCTGAAGGTGGCGTGGAGGCCCGGGAGCGCGGAGGGCAAGTCCGACGACTCCGTGCTCGGGGAACTGCGCAGGGCCGAACTGCCGCTCGGGCTGCCGCCGCCGACGCCGAGTGTGGAGGGCAGGTTCACCTTCCACTTCCGCGGCAACAGCGCGCTGGAGCCCAACTGCGCGATAGCCGACGTGCGTCCCGGCCGCGCCGAGGTCTGGTCGAGCCTGAAGGCGCCGATCGTCGCGAAGGAGGCGATCGCCGCCAAGCTCGGCCTGCCGCTCGGCGCGGTGACCGTCCACGTCACCGAGGGCGGCGGCTCCTTCGGCCGCAAGCTCTTCTTCGACGCCGCGCTGGAAGCCGTGGAGATCTCCCGGAAGATCGGCAAACCGGTCAGGCTCATGTGGCACCGCGCCGACGACTCCCGTCAGGGGCGCGTCCACCCCATGGCCACCTCCCGGGTGCGCATCGCCCACCTCGGCGACACCGTCCTGAGTTACCGGCAGCGGCACACCAGCGTCTCCACCGACCTCGGCCACGGCCTGGGCGAGATCTTCACCGCGCTGGCCGCGCGACTGCCGGTGGGCGACATCGGGTTCTCGGAGACGTTCTTCCAGCTCTCCCAGTCGATGCCCTACGACTTCGGCGCCAACAGCCGGCTCCTGAGCGAGACCGACAGGAGCTTCAACACCGGCAGCATGCGCAACGTCTACTCCCCCGACGTCACCTGCGCCCGGGAACTCCTCGTCGACCGGCTCGCCGCCAAGCTGGGCAAGGACCCCTACCGCTTCCGGCACGGCTTCCTGCGCGACGAGCGGTACCGGGCCGTACTGGCCCGGGTCGCCGAGGCCGGGAACTGGGGGCGGAGCATGCCGGCGGGCACGGCCCAGGGCATCGCGTTCCACTCCGAGTACCACTCCGTCAGCGCGGTGCTGGTGGAGATCGACTGCCGGCCCGGGACCGTCGGCCGCCCCGTCCGCGACGGGGTGACCGGCCCCCGCGTCACCAAGGCCGTCATGGCCGTGGACGTCGGCCTCGCCGTCAACCCGCGCGGCCTGGAGGCGCAGATGACGGGCTGCCTCATGGACGGCATCGCCCTGACCCTGACCTCCAGCCTGCACCTGCGCGACGGGCACTTCCTCGAGGCGAGCTGGGACAACTACTTCTACACCCGGCAGTGGAACACGCCGCCCGAACTGGACGTCATCGTCATGCCGGACACCACGGGGAGACCCGGCGGCGCCGGGGAGCTGGGCGTGGCCGCGTCGATGGCCGCGGTCGCCTGCGCGTACGGCCGCGCCACCGGGACCATGCCCACGGTCTTCCCCGTCAACCACGGCACGCTCTCCTTCACCCCGAAGCCCACCGTCCCGCCCGTGCCCGCCTCGCCCACCGACGGCCTCGACCACGTCCGCTGACCGCCTGGAGAACCCGTGCCCCAGCACACCTTCCGCCTCAACGGCGAACAAGTCACCGTCGACGTCGCCGACGACGAACGCCTGCTGTGGGTGCTGCGCGACGTCCTGGGCGTCACCGGCCCCAAGTACGGGTGCGGCATCAACGTCTGCAAGGCGTGCACCAGCCACCTCAACGGCAGGGCCGTCAACCCCTGCGCGGTCCCCGTCGGGGACCTCCGGCCCACGGACGAGGTGACCACGATCGAGGGCCTGTCGGCGGGCACCGAAACGGACCTGCACCCGATGCAGCGGGCGTGGATCGACCAGGACGTGTCCCAGTGCGGCTACTGCCAGCCCGGCCAGATCATGGCCGCGGTCGCCCTGGTGCGCCGGGTCACCGAGGAGGGCCGGGACATCACCGAGGCCGACCTCGACGGCATCCGCAACGTCTGCCGCTGCGGCACCTACGTCCGCATCCGCGAGGCGATCCGGGCCGGGGCCGAGGGCATGCGGCGACGGGGGTGAGCCGCCGGGGCGGCACGGGTCGCGGGCACCGGCGGCGCATCACCCGGCCGTGCCGCGTCCGGCCGGTTCCCCGCGCGCGAGCCACGGGCGCCCCGCGTGCCGGCGCGGCGGGGCGAAGGGCCGGGGGGCGGGGCGACGGGCCGACGGGGCGGCTCACTCCGTCCGGCCGGGAACACCCGTACCGCCGCGGCGGTACGACGGCGACGGCCGTGCGCCGGTGCCCCGCCCGGCGCGGGGAGTCCACGGCGGGCGGGCGGAGCGCAGGCGGCCGAGGGCGCTCAGCGCAGCGCCGGCCGCGTTGGCGCCGGGGGCGCCGTGCACACCGCCGCCGGGGTGCGCGGAGGCCGAGGCGAGGTACAGGCCCTTCACCGGCGTCTCGGGGCGCCCGGTGCCGGGCGTGGGCCGGAACACCAGCTGCTGGTGCAGGGACGCCGTGCCGCCGTTGATCGCGCCCTCGTGCAGGTTGGCGTCCATGGACTCGAGCGTGCGCGGCGAGAGGACGCGCCGGCCGGTGACGCGGGAGCGGAACCCCGGCGCCCAGCGTTCGATCTCGTCCTCCATGCGGTCGGCCATGGCCTCCTCCTCCCGCCGGTCCCAGATCCCGGTCAGCCCGTCCTCGCCCGCGTCGCCCCTGATCCGCTGCGGGACGTGGGTGTAGGCCCAGGCGGATTCGGTGCCGGCCGGCGAGCGGGTGGCGTCCGTGGTGGACATCTGCCCGAAGAGGATGAAGGGCCGGTCGGGCACCTGCCCCGTCGCGAGCTGGGCGGCGAAGCGGGTGAGACCGTCGACCCCGTCGGCCAGGTGGACCGTGCCCGCCGAGGCCGCCTGCCCGGCCGTCCACGGCACGGGCCCGTCCAGCGCCCAGTCGACCTTGAAGGTCCCGGAGTCCCACTGGAACCGGCCCAGGTCCTTCAGCAGCCGGCCGGGGAGGTGCCGGGCGTCGACCAGTTCGCCGTACAGGGCCGGCGCGGACACGTCGGCGAGCACGGCGCGGCGCGCCGGCACGGCCTCGCCCCCGGCGGTGCGGACGCCGACGGCCCGCCCGCCGCGCACGACGACCTCGGTCACGCGTTCCCCGCAGCGGACCGCGCCGCCGCGCCGCTCCAGCCGGCGCACCAGGGCCGCCGTGAGCGCACCGGCCCCTCCCACCGGCACGGGAAAGCCGTAGGCCTGTCCGAGCATGCACATCAGCCAGCCGAAGCCTCCGCTGCCCGCCGCTTCGGGGCCGAGGTCCGCGTGCAGCGCGCTGCCGGCGAGCAGCAGCCGTCCCGCCTCACCGTGGAAGGACTCCTCCCCCAGGCGGCGGACGGGCAGCAGCAGGGTCCGCGCCAGGCGGAGGCCTCCGGCCGCCCGGAGCCCGGCGGCGAGCCGGAGGGAGGCCCGGACCGGGGGGAAGGGGGTGAAGAGGAACCGCAGGACGTCCGGGCTCAGGCGCTCCCACGTGGTGCACAGGTCGAGCCAGGCGTCCCCGTCGCCCGCCGCGAACGTGTCCAGGCCCGCCGCCGTGTCGGCGGCCGAGCGGGCGAGGACGGCGCACCGGCCGTCCGCCAGCGGGTGCGCCAGGACG
This sequence comes from Streptomyces prasinopilosus, assembly GCF_001419695.1. Taxonomy (GTDB): domain Bacteria; phylum Actinomycetota; class Actinomycetes; order Streptomycetales; family Streptomycetaceae; genus Streptomyces; species Streptomyces prasinopilosus. Next base: position 10,762 of record NZ_LIRG01000358.1, on the reverse strand, counting down.
CTCGGGGCGTGGCCCCAGGCGAGGCCCTCCCTGCCGAGGTCCAGGTCCGCGATGACCGGGGAGGCGGCGGCGAGGGGGTAGAAGGCGCTGAAGAGGTCGCTCACGTGGTCGGGGTGGACGCCGCGGTCGCTGCGGACCGCGCCGCCGGGTTCCGGCTGGGCCTCCAGGACCTCCACGCTCCATCCCGCGTCGGCGAGCTTGTTCGCGGCGACGAGACCGTTGGGTCCCGCGCCGATGACCACCGCGTCCGGCATCGTTGCCTCCTGGTGTTCTCGGCCGGTCCGAGCGGGTCCGGCCCGCCGCGGTCGCCCGGCCGTGTACTCCGGACGGCCCCGCGGGGGCGTCCTCAGACCGCCTGGTGCGTGCCCCGGGGGGTCTTCTCGACGGTGTCCGCCAGCCGGGCGAGCATGCCGCGGTGGCGCAGCTGGATCAGCGCGTCCACGACGGTGTTGTGGAGCTTCCCGGCCGGTCCGCGCAGGGGGTGCTCGTCGATGGTCACCAGGGCGTTCTCGCCCCACGGGCGCACCGTCAGGGCGATCCGGGCGGTGCCGAGCCGGCCGCTGTCGGCCTCCAGCTCCAGCACCCCGGGGGCCTCGCAGCGCCGGACGACGGTGTGGCCCGCCACCGACCACCGCCCCAGCCGGATCGTGTACGTGATGCTGGAACCGACCCGCGGCCACACGCCCTCGTCGGGCCGCGAATCCGACGTGCCCACCACCCAGTCGCCGTACCGCGTGCCGTCCGCGAGGACCGCCCACACCTCGTCCACGGAGCGCTCGATCAATCGGTGTCGTACGGCCATCGGTCCTCCAGATCTCGTCGGATGCACCGGGCCCCTCCTGTGCCCGGCTCCCGCGGACTTACTCATGCACTCTCGCAAGCATCCGGCGGACCCGCCGCCTGCCGGACGCCCCACCGGGTACACGGGACCGCGTGAAAGCTCTCCCCGACGCGCCCCCGGCCCCGGACTCCTCCACACCGCTCAAGAAGGGTCTGACCACCGGGCTGCTCTACTTCTTCATCCTCGGCGACGTCCTCGGCGCGGGCGTGTACGTCCTGGTGGGCGAGGTCGCCGCCCTGTCCGGCGGCGCCGTGTGGGCTCCCCTGCTGGCCGCGCTGTGCCTGGCCCTGCTGACCGCCGCCTCCTACGCGGAACTGGTCACCAAGTACCCGCGCGCGGGCGGCGCGTCCCACTACGCCGTCCTGGCCTACGGGCCCTTCGCCGGCTTCCTCACCGGTTTCTGCATGCTCGCCGCCGGCATCGTGTCGGTGGCCGCCCTCGCCCGCGGGTTCGGCGGCGACTACCTGTCCGAGTTCGTCTCCCTGCCCGTGGTGCTGGTGACGGTCGTCTTCCTGGCCGCGCTGGCGCTGCTGAACGCGCGGGGCATCAACGAGTCGACCCGGGCCAACGTGGTCGCCACGGTCGTCGAGGTCGGCGGACTGCTGCTGGTGATCGGGCTCGGCGCCTGGGTCGTGCTGCGCGGCGACGGGGACCCGGGACGCCTGACGGACCTGGGCACCTCGCACGAGGGGCCCGTGGCGGCCCTGCTGAGCGGAGCGGTGCTCGCCTACTACTCCTTCGTCGGGTTCGAGACGTCCGTCAACGTGGCCGAGGAGACCCTCGATCCCCGGCGCTCCTATCCGAGGGCGCTCTTCGGCGCCCTGGTCACCGCGGGCGCGGTGTACGCCCTGGTCGGAGTGACCGCCGCGGCGGCCGTGCCGACCGGCAGGCTCGCCGAGTCGAGCGGGCCGCTCCTGGAGGTCGTCCGGGCCGCCGGCGGGGTCCCCACGGAGGTCTTCGGCGCCATCGCCCTGGTGGCGGTCGCGAACGGGGCCCTGCTGACGGGCATCATGTCCTCCCGGCTGGCCTACGGCATGGCACGGGACGGTCTCCTGCCCCGCTTCCTGACGAAGGTGCTGCCCGGCCGGCGCACGCCCTGGGCGGCCATCGCCACGACCACCGGGCTCTCCCTGCTCCTCGCGTCGACCGGCGACGTGTCCACGCTCGCCTCCACCCTGGTGCTGCTCCTGCTCGTGGTCTTCTTCCTGGTCAACACCTCGCTCCTCGTGCTGCGCCGCGACCCGGCCCCCCGGGAGCACTTCCGGGCGCCGACCGTCGTCCCGGTCCTCGGGGCCGTGTCCTGCGTCGTACTCGCGACGCAGATCGACCGCGAGGTCTGGTGGAGGGGGCTCCTCGTCCTGGCGGCCGGAGCGGTCCTCGGCGCCGTCGCCGCGGCACGGTCGCGGCGGGACCGCCGGACGGACCCGGTGTAGGGGGCCGGGCCGCTCCCCCGGTCGGATCCGCGCGGGAGGATCCGCGTGGATTCGACCGCTCCGTTCCGGGAACAGGTAAATCCTCCCCTTTCGAGACCGGAGGCAGAAGATGACGAACGGCGGACAGCGCCCCCACGACCCCGTGACCGAGCACCCCCAGCCGGAGTTCCCCCAGCAGGATCAGCCGGTTCCGGGCTGGACGGGCCCCATGGACCCGCCGCCGGACCACGGCGAGGAGTCCTACCGGGGGCACGGCCTCCTCACCGACCGCAAGGCCGTGGTGACCGGCGGGGACTCCGGCATCGGGCGGGCCGTCGCGCTCGCCTACGCACGCGAGGGCGCCGACGTGCTGTTCAGTCACCTGGAGTCGGAGGAGGAGGACGCCCGCGAGACGGTACGGCTGATCGAGGAGGCGGGGCGGAAGGCCGTGGCGGTCGTCTGCGACATCCGCGAGGAGGAGCAGTGCCGGCAGCTCGTCGACCGGGCGGTCGCCGAGTTCGAGCGCATCGACATCCTCGTCAACAACGCCGCCTACCAGATGTCCCAGCCCGACGGGATCGGCTCCATCTCCACGGAGCAGTTCGACCGCGTGGTCCGCACGAACCTGTACGGCATGTTCTGGCTGTCCAAGATGTCGCTGCCCTTCATGCCCAAGGGCGGCTGCATCATCAACTCCGCCTCGGTCCAGGCCTACAAGCCGAGCCCGCACCTGCTGGACTACGCCATGACCAAGGGCGCGATCGTCACCTTCACCCAGGGCCTCGCGCAGATGGTGGCGCAGGACGGCATCCGGGTCAACGCGGTGGCGCCCGGCCCGGTCTGGACGCCGCTGATTCCCGCGACCCTGCCCGACACGGCCGAGTTCGGCAAGCAGTCCCCGCTGGGCCGGCCCGCCCAGCCCGCGGAGATGGCCCCCTGCTACGTCTTCCTCGCCTCCCCCCAGGCGAGTTACATCACCGCCGAGATCGTCAACGCCACCGGCGGCACCCCCCTCCCGTAACCGGCCCGCGCCGGCCGTCCCCGCGGCCTCCGTCGGGCGGACGCCATCACGCCCGCCCGGCGGGGGCGGCCCCTCGGGAAGGGGCCGCCCGCGACGCGTGCCGCGGGGGCGCGCCGGACGGGGAAGGAGTCACGATGGCGTCCTCGGCCGACCCGGCGGTGCGCATCAGGTTCATCGGCAACGCCACCCTGCTCGTGCGGTACGGAGCCCTGACCCTGCTCACCGACCCGAACTTCCTGCACCGCGGGCAGCACGCCCACCTCGGCTACGGACTGCTGACGAGGCGGCTGAAGGATCCCGCCCTCACCGTGGACCAGCTCCCCGCCGACCTCGACGCCATCGTCCTCTCGCACCTGCACGGGGACCACTGGGACCGGGTGGCCCGCAGGAACCTCGACCGGGACCTGCCCGTCCTCACCACCCCGCACGCGGCGCGACGGCTCCGGGTCTTCCAGGGTTTCCCCCGCGTCAGGGGCCTGCGCGACTGGCAGCACCATACCCTCTCCAGGGAGGACCACCGGATCCGCCTGACCGCGCTGCCCGGACGCCACGCCGTCGGGCCCCTGCGCGGCCTCCTGCCGCCGGTCATGGGGAGCATGCTGGAGTTCGGCCCGGCGGGCGGGCCGGTGCGCCTGCGCGTGTACGTGTCGGGGGACACGCTCCTCTTCGACGGGGTGGAGGAGATCGGCAGGCGCTACCCGGACACGGACCTCGCGGTGCTGCACCTGGGCGGCACCCGGCTGCCGGGCGGTTTCGTGGTCACCATGGACGGCCGGCAGGGGGCGGAACTCGGCCGGCGCCTCGGTCCCCGCTTCGTGCTCCCCGTGCACTACGACGACTACACGGCGATGAAGTCGCCGCTGAGCGCGTTCCTCGAGGAGATGGACCGCCGGGGCCTCGGTGAGCGGGTCGTCCACTGCGACCGGGGCCGGGAGGCGACCATCACGCCGGGCGGCCCGACGGTGACCGTCGCCTGACCGCCCGCCGGCCGCCCCCGCCGGCTCCCGCCATGCGGACCGCCGGCCGGCGTGGTCAGCGCCTCGGCAGCCGGTGCAGGGTGACCTCTCCCGGCACTCCGTCCGCCGCGACGAGCGTCATGTACGTGCAGTACGGCTGCCGCCTGCGGTCCGTCGGCGACCCCGGGTTCAGCAGGCGCGGGCCGCCCGGCGCCACGGTGTCCCAGGGGATGTGGCTGTGCCCGAAAACCAGGACGTCCAGGTCGGGGAAGCGCTGGGCGCAGCGGGCCTCCCGCCCCCGCGCCGGGCCCGTCTCGTGCACGACGCCGAACCGCACGCCGCCCAGCTCCGCCCGGGCCACCTCGGGCAGCCGCTCGCGCAGCCCGGGGCCGTCGTTGTTGCCGAACACGCCGATCAGCCGCCGTGCGCGCGCCTCCAGCAGGTCGAGGGTGGCAACGTCGACCCAGTCCCCCGCGTGCACCACGACGTCGGCCCGCTCCACCTCGTCCAGCAGTTCGGAGGGCAGCCGCCTGGCGCGCAGCGGTACGTGCGTGTCGGAGACCAGCAGCAGCCTCACGGACGACACCGCCGGCCTCCTCCGGTCCGGCGCGGGAGCGCCCGCGGTACCGGCGGGTGATGGTGCGCGGCGGGGTCCCGCCGCGGTGCGTGCTCGATCACGCCCCGCCGGGTACCCCGGCCCCGGCCCTCGAAGCCTCCGGCCGGCCGGGGCGCCGCCCGCTCGCCGGGCGGCTCACCCGGATGCCCCGGCCCGCCGACTCACCGCCCCGCGAGTGGGTAGGCGTACGGGTCGCCAGGCGGAGTCCGCACCGGGAAGGCAGCCCCATGAACGCATCGGTCCACCGGTCCCCCGCATCCGGGGCACGGCCGGAGCCACGCAGGTCGATGGTGGTGTGCGGGGTGATCGGGGCGGCGGTGATGGCCGCGGCCGACGAGATCGTCTTCCACCAGGTCCTGGGATGGCACCACTTCTACGACCGCTCCACCACCGGCGTGGGCCTCCTGTCGGACGGATTGCTGCACACGGCCGAGCTGCTGGCGCTGGTCGCCGGGTTCTTCCTCTACGCGGATCTCCGCCGCCGCGGCACCCTGGCCCCGGCCCACGCGTGGGCCGGCCTCTTCCTGGGGCTGGGGGCCTTCCAGCTGTTCGACGGGATCGTCGACCACAAGCTGTTGCGCCTGCACCAGATCCGCTACGGCGTGGATCTCGCCCCGTACGACTGGGCGTGGAACCTGGGCGGCCTGGCCCTGCTCCTGACCGGTGTGGTGCTCGGCGTGCGGGCCGCCCGCCTCGGGCGGGCGGCCGGGCCGGCGTCGTGATCCTCGCGCACGTCCACCCGGCCGCGGGTCCCGGCCTGCCGGGCCCGTGGGAGCAGGCCTGCGCGGTGGCCGCGCTCCTGGCGGCCGTCGCCTACGCGGCGGCCGCGGGCCGTCTGCGGCGCCGCGGGGACGCCTGGTCCCGGTGGCGGGGGGCGTCCTTCACCGCGGGGAGCGCCGGTGTGGCGTGGGCGGCGGTGGGCCCGCTGCCGGGCGGGCCGTTCACCGTCCACATGGTCCAGCACCTGCTCCTGGGCATGGCGGCTCCCCTGCTGCTCGTGCTGGCCCGCCCCCTCACTCTGGTCCTGCGCGTCCTGCCGCCCGGCGCGGCCCGGCGGGGCCTGCTGTCCCTCGCGCGTTCCCGCCCCGCCGGGTGGCTGGTCTTCCCGCCGCTGGCGGCCCTGCTCGACGTCGGGGGGCTGTGGCTGCTGTACCGCACGGAGCTGTTCGCGGCCGTCCAGCACCGTCCCCTGCTGCACGCCGTGGTGCACGCGCACGTCCTGGCCGCCGGTCTGCTCTTCACCTTCGCCGTCTGCCAGCTCGACCCGGTGCGCCGCCGCCGGGGCCTGCCCCTGCGCGGGGCGACCCTGCTGGCCGCCGGCGCCGCGCACGCCGTGCTCGCCAAGGCCCTGTACGCGTCCCCGCCGCCCGGCGCCGTCCTCACCACCGCCGACCTGCACACCGGCGCCCAGGTCATGTACTACGGCGGCGATCTGGTGGAGGCGGCGCTCGGAGTCGTGCTGGCCGCCTCCTGGTACCGGGCGACCGGCCGCGCCCGGGCGCACCGCCGCCGCCGGGCGGGCCCGGTCGCCGGGCCGCGTGTGGTGGCCGGGGCCCCGGCCGGGCCGGGGGCCGCGCCTCCCGCTGCCGCCGGTCCAAAGGCCGCGCCCGGACGGAGCGGCACGCGCGCGGTGGGCGCCCGGCCCGCGGTCGGGCGCCCGGGCCGCGACCCCTCCGGGTCCGCGGAAGCCTCACGGCGGCTCCGGAGCGGCGAGGGGGCGGACACCGCTCGTCGGTCCCGCTGAGGAGGGCGGGCCGAGCGGCGCACCGTGGGCCGTACTCCCGCGGGGCGGGCCGCTCCGCGGCGGGCGCGGGAAGCGCCGCGCACCACGGGTGCGAGGTCGTCGGCACGTCACGTCGCGAGGGTGGCCGCCCCGCTCCCGCGGGTCCGTCCGGTGCCCGGCGGCGCGGGCCCGGTCGTCAGCGGGCCGTGGATCCGGGCCCGGTGGCCGTCGGCCCGAGGGCTGTCGATGTGTCGGGGTGGAGGGTGAAGACGCGGTCCAGGCCGGCGATGCGCAGGATGCGGGCGGTGTCGGCGGGCACCGCGGCCAGGGCCATGTCGCCGCCCTGTTCCACGGCCAGGTTGCGCGCCGCCAGGAAAGCGGTGATGCCGCTGGAGTCGCAGAACTCCAGGCCGGTCAGGTCCAGGACCAGCAGGTGCCCGCCGGTCAGGGTGAGACGGTTCACGGCCCGGCGGAGTCCGGGCGCCGTCGCGTGGTCGAGGTCGCCGGTGATCTCCAGTACGGGACCGGTGGCCGCGGCTCGGGCGGTGATCGTCAGGGGGCTCATGTCAGGCTTTCGTCTTCACCGGCGGGGGCGGTGGGCGGGGCGGGCACGCCGAGGGCGAGCAGCGCGGTGTCGTCGTCGAGTCCGTCGCCGAAGCCGGCGAGGAGTCCGGCCAGGGCGGCGACGAGGGCCCGGGGCCCCGCGGCGGACTGTTCGGAGGCGAAGCCACGCAGGGCGTCCTCGCCGTAGAGCTCGCGCTCGGGTCCGGTGCGGGCCTCGGTCAGGCCGTCGGTGTAGAGCAGCAGGGTGTCGCCGGGGAACAGCCGGGTGCGGGCGGAGGTGAACCGCGCCTCGGGCAGGACGCCGATGAGCATGCCGTGGGGGGTGGGCAGGTAGTGCGCGGCGCCCTCGGTCCGCTGGATCAGTGCGGAGGGGTGGCCGCCCGAGGCCAGGTGCACATCGACGTGGTCCTCGCCCGGGTGCAGGACGCCGAAGACGGCGGTGCAGTAGCGGGGGTCGCCGCCGGTGTACCGCTCGTGCAGCACGGTGTTCAGGGTGGTCAGCACGGTGACGGGGTCCGGGTCGTGCAGGGCCGCCGCCCGCAGCGTGTAGCGGGCCAGGGAGGTGACCGCGGCGGCCTGGGGGCCCTTGCCGCACACGTCGCCGAGGAAGAACGCCCACCGGTCCCCGCCGAGGGGGAACAGGTCGTAGAAGTCTCCGCCGATCAGCTCCGGGGAGGCGGTGTGGTAGTAGGAGTCGGCCTCCAGGCCCGGGACCGTGGGCAGCGCGGCGGGCAGCAGGCTCTGCTGGAGGACGGCGAGGGCCTCCTGGAGCCGTGCGCGGTCGGCCTCGGCCTGCCGGCGCGCTTCTTCGGCCTCCCGGCGTCCGCGCAGCAGTTCCGTCTCGTAGGCGCGGCGTTCACGGGCGTCGAAGACCGTGGTGCGGATGAACATCGGGCCGCACTCGTCGCCGGCCTTCACCCTCGAGGTGACGAGCACCGGCATCCGCTGCCCGTCGGCGGCTTTGAGGTCCAGGGCGATGCCGTTGACCTCACCGCTCATCTGCAGCAGTGGGGCGAAGTGCGTCTCGTGGTAGAGCTTGCCGCCCACGGTGAGCAGGTCGGCGAACCTCATCCGGCCCACCACCTGCCGCCGTGAGAGACCCAGCCACCCCAGGAGGGTGTCGTTGATCTTCGCGATCGTCCCGTCCATCAGCGTCGACAGGTAACCGCAGGGCGCCTGGTCGTACAGCTCTTCCACGCTGTCCTCCAGCAGGACGGCGAAGGCCGCACTGGTGTCTTCCACGTCCTGCCCTCCGTCCGGGCCCTGACCGCCGCGGCCCATCAGCGGACCGCTTCCATGAAGTCGGTGATCGCCGCCGCGGTGGCCTGCGGTGCGCTCAGTTGCGGGCAGTGCCCCGTCGCCTCCAACGTGACCAGGCGGCTGCCCGGGATCGCGGCGTTGACGTAGGCGCCGACCTCGCGGGGGGCTATCACGTCCTGCTCGCACTCCAGCACCAGTGTCGGCACCGTGACCGTCCCGAGGTCTTCGCGGCTGTCGGACAGGAACGTCGTGCGGGCGAAGACCCTGGCCATCTCCGGGTCGGTCGCGCAGAACGAAGCGGTCAGTTCCTGGCCGAGTTCGGGCCGGTCCGCGTTCCCCATGATCATCGGGGCCGTCGCCGCCGACCAGCCCAGGTAGTTCGACTCCAGCGACTCCAGCAGCTCACCGATGTCGTCCGCGCTGAACCCGCCCCGGTACCCGTCCTCGTCGATGTAGCGGGGCGACGGGGCCACCATCACCAGACGGGAGAACCGCTGGGGCTCCTCGGCCGCCGCGAGGACACCGACCATGGCGCTGACCGAATGCCCCACGAAGGTCGCGTCCCGCAGGTCCAGTTCCTCGCAGACGTCCAGCACGTCCGCGGCGTAGCCCTCCAACGCGTGGTAGCGCCGCTCGCTCCAGGCCGACGGGTCCGAGCCGCCGGAGCCCACGTAGTCGAAGAGCACCAACCGGAAGTCCTCGGCCAGCAGGGGGACCAGCAGGCGCCACAGGTTCTGGTCGCAGCCGAACCCGTGCGCCAGCAGGAGCACCGGCCCGTCCTGGCGGCCGGTGACGGTGACGTTGTTCCTGCGTCGGACGTCCGGGCCCGCCGGTTTCCCCTCGTCCGGACCGGGCGAGTCGACATGGCTGCGGGAGGAATGTCCGTGCGGAGGTGCGAGGTTCATTCGGAACCTTCCTTGACGCGGCCCGTATCAAGGAATTCCCGCCGCGCGAGAGCAGTCCGAGGATCACTGGAAAGAGCCGAAGAAATGCGGAAGAGATTCTGATCTGCGGTGAATCCGGTGCGGGCGCGGTCGACGGTGTTCCCGCCGGTGGGCCTGCCGCGGGAAATGCCCGCAGTGGCCGTCCCCGTGCCGCGGGGATGCCCGTGCCGCAGGGTGCGCGTCGGCGTCAGGCCGTCGCGGTGCCCGGGAGGCGGGCGAACGCGTCGGTCCCGCCCCCTTCCTGCCCGGTGGAGCCGAAGCCCTCTGTGGCGCGGAGCCACTTCATGGTGCCGGACGTCGTGCCACCTCTCGCTCGGGGCGTTGTGCACACCGGGATTCGACCTGCACGGATTCCGGGTCGCCGCGCTGACGCCCCTTCCGGAACGACCGGAAATGCAAAGAATATTCCCGGCTGAAATCCTCGATGAGGACGTTTGAAGCACGGGAACCAGGACGGCAATGACTGCCGACCGTAACACGCCATGGCGACCGGCATGGGGTGTGTAATTCCAACCTGTTCGCCGGGGCAAGAACACTCCTGGCGCGGGGCGTCGATTCCTCGCCTCGCGGCCGCAGCTATCGCTCCGCCCCGGGCGCCGGAACGCGGAGGGCGGTCACCATTCGCGTGCACGCCGGTGTCGTCGCACCGATCCGCCGGAGCCGGGGCACCGATCCGCGGGAGCCGGGGCGCGGCCGGACCGGACGAGCCGTCCGCCGGGCACCGCACCTCCCTCGGAACACGTGGAGGGGCCCTGGCGCCATTGGCGCCAGGGCCCCGAAGGAACTGCTACACCATCTGCCGACTTCGGTACCGCGTCGGCCTTCTGTTTCCGCGGACCCGGCCGAGACGCTGCCGGGGGTGCGGGGATCGCTGTTGCTCGACCGGAGACCACCTCACTATCGATGTCCTGCGGTACCCGGGCTCGGACATCCGCCCGGGCGATCCTGATGGCGCCTGGCTCCTCCGTTTCTTCCCTCGGGATGGATCACTTGCCTACTGCCGGTACTGCTCTCCTGCGTATTCCTTGGTGATGCGGACTGCTTCGTGGCCTGTGACAGCGCCACTCTCCGGCAGCCGGCCCCGTCGCCCTTCCTGCTCCGGCCGGGAACCTCACTGCCGACCCTCCCGGTGCGCGCGCCCGCAGCCGACGCCTTCACCGGGGTACCGCTCACCGCTTCGCTGCTGGTCACTGCTGGTGGCGGCCCCTGATCACCGCGGGCCACCCGGTGCGGTCGTCAGCCCCGTCGCCGTCCTGCGACCGCTCTGGCTTCGGAACTCCACCACCGCACCGTCCTGCGTACTGCGTGTACTGCTGCCCGGCAGTTCGTCTCTGCCGGGCTTCTTCGATCTCGGCTACGAGAGAAACCATAACCACATCACCACCCAATGTCTACTCCGGCGATCACAGATTTTCCTGCGTCGGC
>NZ_LIRG01000357.1 GCF_001419695.1 Streptomyces prasinopilosus | reverse complement strand
CCGCCGCGCGGCGGCTGGCCAAACGGAACTTCCGGGGCAAGGAGCGCCTGTTCCTCGCCGAGGGGCCGCAGGCCGTACGGGAGGCCGCCGTTCACCGCGGCACCGCCGCTCACCGGGACGCCGGCGCCGCCACCCTCGTCGAACTGTTCGCCACCCCGGAGGCCGCCGAGCGGTACGCGGACATCATCGGCGCCGCCCGGGACGCCGGAGCCCGCGTCCACCTCGCCGACGAGCAGGTCGTCGCCGACATCTCCACCACCGTCACCCCGCAGGGCCTCGTCGGCGTGTGCCGCTTCCTCGACACCCCCTTCGAGGAGATCCTCGCCGCGCGCCCCCGGCTCGTCGCCGTCCTCGCCCACGTCCGCGACCCCGGCAACGCCGGCACCGTCCTGCGGTGCGCCGACGCCGCCGGTGCGGGGGCCGTCGTCCTGACCGACGCCTCCGTCGACCTGTACAACCCCAAGGCCGTGCGCGCCTCCGTCGGATCGCTGTTCCACCTGCCCGTCGCCGTGGGCGTCCCCGTCGAGCGCGCCGTGGCCGCCCTGCGGGACACCGGCGTACGGGTGCTCGCCGCGGACGGCGCCGGCGACCGCGACCTCGACGACGAACTCGACCGCGGCACCATGGGCGGGCCCACCGCCTGGGTCTTCGGCAACGAGGCATGGGGGCTTCCCGAGGAGACCCGGGCCCTCACCGACGCCGTCGTCCGCGTTCCGATCCACGGAAAAGCCGAAAGTCTGAACCTCGCCACCGCCGCCGCCGTATGTCTCTACGCGTCGGCGCGTGCACAGCGCGCCGTCGGAGGGTGCCGCTCCGTCACCGACTGCTAGTAAGGTGACCTGCCCGGGGACCCTCCCCAGCCCTCGGCAGCACCCCGGGCTCCCCGGCTCCGACCGGACCGGGGCGCCCCGCCCGGGCGCGGGGCACCCGGGGAAGTACGGAGAGGTGGGACACGGGGATGACCGTCGGCACGAGCAGCGCACCGGGAGGACCTCGGGCGGCGCGCCCGCCCGCGCCCCGGCCCGCCGCCCCCGCCGGGCTCGGCATCGACCCCGACCAGCTGCCCGACGGCCTCGTCGTCGCCGACGAGCACGGCAGGGTGATCTGCTTCAACGCCGCCGCCGCCCGCATCACCGCCGTCCCCGCCGAACGCGCCCTCGGCCGGCGGCTCGACGCGGCCCTGCCGCTGGAGGACCTCGAAGGCCGCCGCTGGTGGCAGCTCACCGACCCCTACGGCGGCCTCGCCATCCGGGTGAGCCAGCCCGAGCGCAACCTGCTGCTGCCCGGCGGACGGGAGGTCCTCGTCTCCGCGCGCTACGTCCGCACCGGGCCCGCCGGACCGGTCCACCGCGTCGTCGTGTCGCTGCGCGACACCGAGGCCCGGCGCCGCACCGAACGCCACCACGCCGAACTGATCGCCATCGTCGCCCACGAACTGCGCTCCCCGCTCACCTCCGTCAAGGGCTTCACCGCCACCCTGCTCGCCAAGTGGGAGCGGTTCACCGACGAGCAGAAGCAGCTGATGCTGGAGACCGTCGACGCCGACGCCGACCGGGTCACCCGGCTCATCGCCGAACTCCTCGACATCTCCCGCATCGACTCCGGGCGCCTCGAACTGCGCCGCCAGCCCGTCGACATCGGAGCCGCCGTCGGACGGCACATCCAGGCGTACGTCGCCGCCGGACAGCCCGCCGACCGGTTCCTGCTGCGGATCCAGCACCCCCTGCCCGACCTGTGGGCCGACCCCGACAAGGTCGACCAGGTACTGAGCAACCTGCTGGAAAACGCGGTGCGCCACGGCGAGGGAACCGTCACCATCGACATCACGCCCTCGGCGTCCCCCCGGGACCGGGAGAACGGCGAGCACGCGGCCACGTCGGTCACCGTGAGCGACGAGGGCCCCGGCATCCCGGAGGAGTCCATGAACCGCGTCTTCACCCGCTTCTGGCGGGGCAGCAAGCGCGGCGGCACCGGCCTCGGGCTGTACATCGTCAAGGGCATCGTCGAGGCGCACGGCGGCACCATCACGGTCGGACGCGCCCCCGGCGGCGGCGCGGAACTCCGATTTACGTTGCCCGTGGCGGCCCCCGCGTACCTCAGCTAGCGCGCACCCCGGGCCCCACGGGCGCATTCGCCGCCCCCCACCCCGTTAGACTCGGCCCCTGGCACCTTTGTGTCCCGCAGACGGAGACGCTTCGGCCACGAGCCGGTGACGGGGACCATCAGCCAGCCAATCGGAAGTACGGGAAGAGATGTCGGCACCCAATAAGTCGTACGACCCTGTAGAGGTCGAGGCGTTGAAACCGGAAGAGATCGAGCGCATGCGGGACGAGGCGCTCGCCGCCTTCGCCGCCGCGGACTCCCTCGACGCACTCCACGAGGCCAAGGTCGCCCACACCGGCCCCGCCTCGCCGCTGGCCCTCGCCAACCGCGAGATCGGCGCCCTGCCCCCGCACGCCAAGGCCGACGCGGGCAAGCGCGTGGGCCAGGCGCGCGGCGCCGTGAACAAGGCCCTCGCCGGCCGCCAGAGCGAACTGGAGGCCGAGCGGGACGCCCGGGTCCTGGTGGAGGAGGCGGTCGACGTCACCCTGCCCCACGACCGCGTGCCGTCCGGCGCCCGGCACCCGCTGACCACGCTGTCCGAGCGCATCGAGGACATCTTCGTGGCCATGGGCTACGAGGTCGCCGAGGGCCCCCAGGTCGAGGCCGAGTGGTTCAACTTCGACGCCCTCAACATCGGCCCGGACCACCCGGCCCGCGGCGAGCACGACACCTTCTTCGTGCAGGGCCCGAAGGGCGGCACCGAGTCCGGCGTCGTCCTGCGCACCCACACCTCGCCCGTCCAGGCCCGCACCCTGCTCGACCGCGAACTGCCGGTCTACGTGATCTGCCCCGGGCGGGTCTACCGCACCGACGAGCTGGACGCGACCCACACCCCCGTCTTCCACCAGGTGGAACTCCTCGCCGTCGACGAGGGCCTCACCATGGCGGACCTCAAGGGCACCCTGGACCACATGGTGCAGTCGCTGTTCGGCGAGGGCATGAAGACCCGGCTGCGGCCGAACTTCTTCCCCTTCACCGAGCCGAGCGCCGAGATGGACATGCTCTGCTACGTCTGCAAGGGCGAGTCCGTCGGCAACCCCGACCGCCCCTGCCGCACCTGCTCCTCCGAGGGCTGGATCGAACTCGGCGGCTGCGGCATGGTCAACCCGCGGGTGCTCACCGCCTGCGGCGTCGACCCCGAGAAGTACAGCGGATTCGCCTTCGGGTTCGGCATCGAACGGATGCTGATGTTCCGCCACAACGTCGAGGACATGCGAGACATGGTCGAGGGTGACGTCCGGTTCACCCGGCCGTTCGGGATGGAGATCTGATGCGGGTCCCGCTTTCCTGGCTGCGGGAGTACGTCGACCTGCCGGCCACCGAGACCGGCCGCGACGTGCAGGCCAAGCTGATTTCGGCCGGCCTCGAGGTCGAGACCGTCGAGCACCTCGGCGCCGACCTCAAGGGCCCCCTGGTCGTCGGACAGGTCCTGACCATCGAGGAGCTGGAGGGCTTCAAGAAGCCGATCCGCTTCTGCACCGTCGACGTCGGGCAGGCCAACGGCACCGGCCTGCCCCAGGAGATCGTCTGCGGCGCCCGCAACTTCGCGGCCGGCGACAAGGTCGTCGTGGTGCTCCCCGGCGCGGTCCTGCCCGGCGGCTTCGCGATCGCCGCCCGCAAGACCTACGGCAAGGTCTCGCACGGCATGATCTGCTCCGGCGACGAACTGGGCATGGGCGACGACGGCAGCAACGGCATCATCGTGCTGCCGCCCGAGACCGAGGTCGGCAGGGACGCCGTCGAGCTGCTGGAACTGGTCGACGAGGTCCTCGACATCGCCGTCACCCCGGACCGCGGCTACTGCCTGTCGATGCGCGGCGTGGCCCGCGAGACCGCCATCGCCTACGGGCTGCCGCTGCGCGACCCGGCGCTGCTCGACGTCCCCGGCCCGAACGCCTACGGCTACCCGGTCGAGGTCTCGGACCCCGTCGGCTGCGACCGCTTCACCGCCCGCACGGTGACCGGGCTCAGCCCCGACGCCCGCTCCCCGATCTGGCTCACCCGGCGGCTGCAGAAGGCCGGCATGCGCCCGGTCTCCCTGGCCGTCGACGTCACCAACTACGTGATGCTGGAGCTCGGCCAGCCCCTGCACGCCTACGACCGCTCCCTGGTCCGGGGCACCATCGGGGTGCGCCGGGCCGAGCAGGGCGAGAAGCTCACCACCCTCGACGGGGTGCGGCGCACCCTCGACGCCGAGGACCTGGTGATCACCGACGAGCGCGGCCCGATCGGGCTCGCCGGCGTCATGGGCGGCGCCGACACCGAGATCGCCGACCACGGCCTCGAGCAGGCGACCTCCGAGGTCGTCGTCGAGGCCGCGCACTTCGACCCGGTGACGGTCGCCCGCACGGCCCGCCGGCACAAGCTGTCCTCCGAGGCGTCCCGGCGCTTCGAGCGCGGCGTCGACCCGCAGGCCGCCGCCGCCGCCGCGCAGCGCACCGTCGACCTGCTGGTGCTGCTCGCCGGCGGCACCGCCGAGGCCGGGGTCACCGAGTTCACCGCCCCGTCCGCGCCGCACACCCTCACCATCCCGGCCGACCACCCCGACAAGGTCGCCGGCGTCGCCTACGGCCGGGAGACCGTCGTACGCCGCCTCCAGCAGGTCGGCTGCGACGTCCACGGCCAGGACGAACTGATCGTCACCGTGCCGTCCTGGCGGCCCGACCTCACCGACCCGAACGACCTGGCGGAAGAGGTCATCCGGCTCGAGGGCTACGAGAACCTGCCCATCAGCCTGCCCCGGCCGCCCGCCGGACGCGGGCTGACCCCCCGGCAGCGGCTGCACCGCCGGACCGGCCGGGCCCTGGCCGGCGCCGGATACGTCGAGGCGCCGAACTACCCGTTCGTCGGCGAGCAGATCTTCGACCAGCTCGGCCTGGAGGCGGACGACCCGGCCCGCCGGGTGGTGAAGCTGACCAACCCGCTCAACGACGAGGAGCCCGCGCTGCGCACCTCGCTGCTGCCGGGCCTGCTCGGCGCGCTGCGGCGCAACGACGGACGCGGCAGCCACGACCTCGCGCTGTTCGAGACCGGTCTGGTCTTCAAGCCGCGCGAGGAGCAGCCGGCCGCCGTCCGCCTGCCCGTGGACCGGCGGCCCACCGACGAGGAACTCGCCGGGCTCGACGCGGCGCTCCCGGACCAGCCGCGGCACGTCGCCGCCGTCCTGGCCGGAGCCCGCGAACGGGCCGGCTGGTGGGGCGCGGGCCGTCCGGCCGACTGGGCCGACGCGGTCGAGGCCGCCCGTACCGTCGCCGCCGAGGCGGGTGCCGAACTCGTCGTCCGCCAGGGCCGGTACGGCCCGTGGCACCCGGGCCGCTGCGCCGAACTGGCGGTCACCGTCGACGGCGCCGAGCGCGTCATCGGCCACGCGGGCGAGCTGCACCCGCGCGTGGTGAAGAACCTGGGCCTGCCCGCGCGCACCTGCGCGATGGAGCTCGACCTGGACGCCCTGGAGCAGGCGGGCGAAGGCGTCCCGCAGGCGCCGGGCATCTCCACCTTCCCGGTCGCCACGCAGGACGTCGCCCTGGTCGTCGACGGCTCGGTGCCGGCCGCGGACGTCGAGGCGGCCCTCCGCGAAGGCGCCGGCGAACTGCTGGAATCCATCCGCCTGTTCGACGTGTACGAGAACGCCGGACAGCTGGGCGAGGGCCGCAAGTCCCTGGCGTACGCGCTGCGGTTCCGCGCGCCCGACCGCACGCTGACGGTCGACGAGGCGTCCGCGGCCCGCGAGTCGGCGGTCGCCCTCGCGGGCGAGCGCACCGGGGCGACCCTCCGGGGCTGACGCCCTCCGGGCCCGGAGGACTCCTCGGAGCCCTGGGCCCACGGTGTTCCCGGGGACCGCGTGTCCGCCGGCCACGGCTCCTGCGGGCCGTGGCCGGCCACGCGGTCCCCGCGCGTTTCCCGGGTCCGCCCGGCGGAGAGCGTGCTGCAGGCCCGCCGGGCGGACCGTGCCGGAGCCCCCGGGCGACCGGGGGTCCGCCGGGCTGCCGCCGCCGGGGCCGTCACGGGCGAGGTCCGTCCGGTGCCGGGGCGGCCGTCTCCGCCGCACCGGGCGGGGCCTCGCCGTCCCACCGGGCCGCAGGCGTCCCACGCACGTCCGTTCCCCTCGGTTACCTCACTCATTCGGGTGACATTTCCGGGCGATACGTCCGGATCGGGTGATCCGGTCGGCAGAATCGGACCGGCCTCACGAGGCCGGTCTGCGCTGTCCGGGCCAAATTGGGGGGCCATCGGCATGATCCGCTTCAAGGGTGGGGCACCCCGCACAGGACGGCCCGGGGCCGGCTCACGGGGACCGGCCGCCTCGTGGAAACCCGACCACTGCCCGCTGCTGCGCCGGGCGCTCGCCTGCGGACTGCCGCCCACGGTCCTCGGCGCCCTCGGCACCGGACTGGCCCTGCACGTCGGACGGAGCCTGCTGCGGGAGGTGCGGCGCAACCGCACGATCACCCGCACCGCGCAGCGCATGCTGCGGCCGCCTCCCCGCGTCGACGGACTGGCCGTCGCCGCCGTCCGGCTGTCCGCCGACCGGGGCGCCGGAACCGGCGGCGATCTGTACGAGGTGGTCGCCACCGAGTACGGCGTACGGGCGCTCATCGGCGACGTCCGCGGACACGGTCCCGCCGCCCTGCCCACCGTCGACGCCGTGCTCGCCGGCTTCCGCGAGGCCGTGCACGACGAGCCCGACCTGGCCGGAGTCCTGCGCCGGCTGGAGCGGGCGATGGACCGGCACCTGCGGGAACGGGCGCGCGCCGAACGCCTGTCGGTACGCACCGGCCAGGCCTTCCGGACCGCCGAGGAGTTCGTCACCGTCCTGCTGCTCGAGATCCTCCCCGACGGGGAGACACGGGCCCTGAACTGCGGGCACCCGTGGCCCCACCTGCTGAGCGGTCCACGGGCCGAACCGCTCGCCCGCACGGACCCGCTCCCGCCGCTCGGCCCGTTCCCGCTGCCCGCCGTACTGCCCGCCGTCGCCTGCGCCCCGCTGCTGCCCGGCGACACGCTCGTCCTGCACACGGACGGAGCCGAGGACGCGCGGGACGCCGCCGGCCGCTTCTTCCCGCTGCCCGAGGTGCTTGCCGCGGCGGCCCGCGAGGCCGCGCCCACGCCGCAGGCCCTCCTGCGGACGGTCCTCACGGCACTGTTCCACCACACCGGCGGCCCGCCCGCGGACGACGTGGCCCTGCTGGTCCTCAGGAACGAGCGCCCGTCCCCCCGCCCCCCTTCGGGGGCGGGGAGCGGCGCCGCACGGTCCGGCACGACGGACCTCTCCCCGGCGAACCCGCTGCGGCACCCGGCGTGACCGGGGTGCCCGACACTCCACGCCGGGACCGGCGGTGCCGCCCGCCCCGCCGCGGAGTGTCGGGCAGGCGGCGGGGCGGACGGCGTGGACACGGGCCGCCGCACTGTACGAGGGGGAGCCGGCGGCCCGGCCGGCCTCTTTCGAGGCACCTCAGTCAACCGGCCGGCGACTCTCCGCGACAGCGCGCACACCCTGCGGATGCGGGCGCTCCGTTCACACCCCGTGTGAACGCCCGGCCACTACTCTGTCGGCACCGATCCCCCCGGGGGGCCCCATGCAGCCCAACGCTCTGCTCGACGCGGTCCTGGACGAGGCCGGCATCTCGCACGCGGGCCTGGCCGCGCACGTCAACCAGGCCGGCCGGGCGCGCGGCCTGTCCCTCAGGTACGAGCACACCGCCGTGGCACGCTGGCTGAAGGGGCAGCGGCCCCGGGGCCAGGTGCCCGACCTGATCTGCGAAGTGCTGGCGGGCCGCCTGCGCCGCCCGGTCACCCTCGACGACATCGGCCTCGGCGTCCCCGGCGAACCCGCCGCCCCGCACGCCGGAACGCTCTCCGGCTTCGTCGAGCGGGCCACCGCGCTGTGGCGCTCCGACCAGCAGCGGCGCCCGCACATACTGGGCGCGCCCGCGGTCACCGGCACCCCCGCCGTGATGCCCGTCTGGGAGTGGGAGAACCCGCCCGAGGACGTCGACGTCTCGCGCGGCGGCCGCCACCGGGTCACCCCGGGCGACCTGGACATGCTGCGCGCCGCCCGCAGCCACTACGAGCAGATGTACCGCAAGGCCGGCGGCGTCGCGACCCGTGACCGCATCGTCGGCTTCCTCAACGCCGAGGCCGCCCCGCTGCTCCGGGGCGGCTACACCGACGACGTGGGCCGTCAACTGCACCGGGCCACCGGGGGACTGGTGGCCGTCGCCGGGATCTGCGCGTACGACTCCGACGCCCACGGCCTCGCCCAGCGCTACTTCCACCAGGCGCTCCGGCTGGCGAAGGCCAGCGGCGACCGGGGACTCGGCGCGTACGTGATCGCGCTCCTCGTCAACCAGTCGCTGTTCATGCGGGAGTACCGGCAGGCCGTCGCCTTCGCGGAGGCCGCGCTCCGCGCCGCCGGCAGGCACATCACCCCGGCGCTCGCCTCCGACCTGTACGCGATGCAGGCCAAGGCGTACGCGCACCTCGGCGACGGCTCCGGCGCGCTGTCCTGCATCCGCCGTGCCGAACAGGCCGCCGAGCGCATCCGGCGCGGCCACGAACCCGACGAGACCGGCTACGTCCAGCCCGGCCTGGTCAACGTGCAGGTGGCGGAGGCCCTGCTGAGCCTCGGCGAGCTGGCGGCGGCGGGCGAGCACGCGGCCGCCGCCGTCGACAACCCCGCGCACGACCGGGGCCGGGTGCACCGCCTCGCCATGCTGAGCACCGTCGAACTGCGGCGGGGCAACGCGGACAAGGCGGTCGCCACCGCCGTGCAGATGGCCGAACAGGCCCGGGGAATGGAGTCGCAGCGGCTGCGCGACAGACTCCGGGACGTGCGCGAGCGGCTGGTGCGCAACGGAGGCGAAGGCACCGCCGAGGCGGCCGAACTCATCGACGGGGCACTGCGCGTCCCGCTGTAGGCGCCGCGGCGGGACGGGACAGCGGAGTCCCGGCTGTCCGCGCCGTGTGCCGTGCGTGTGCCGCGCGCCGTGCCGCGCCGTCCGCTGCGCCGCCGGCGGCCTCCCGTGCGCCTGCTGCCGAACCGTCGCTGCTGCGATATTGCCACCTGTCGAACGAAAGGTGGCATAACCGTGCAGTGGACGAACAAGAACGAGCAGACTGTGTACGCGAATCGCTGGTTCCGCGTCAATCTCGCGGATGTCGAACTGCCGGACGGCCGGCGCCTCGACCACTTCCTCATCCGGCTGCGGCCCGTCGCCGTGGCCACGGTGGTGAACGAGGCCAACGAGGTGCTCCTCCTGTGGCGCCACCGCTTCATCACCGACAGCTGGGGGTGGGAACTCGCCGCCGGCGTGGTCGAGGACGGTGAGGACGTCGTCCGGGCGGCGGCCAGGGAACTGGAGGAGGAGACCGGCTGGCGGCCGGGACCCCTGCGTCACCTCATGAGCGTGGAGCCGTCCAACGGACTCACCGACGCACGGCACCACGTCTACTGGGCCGACGAGGGCGAGTACCTCGGCCCCCCGGTGGACGACTTCGAGTCGGACCGCCGGGAGTGGGTGCCGCTCAAGGTGGTCCCCGACCTGGTCGCCCGCGGCGAGGTCCCGGCCGCCAACATGGCGGCCGCGTTACTCCTGTTGCACCATCTCAGGCTGGGCCAGGACCCCCGGCCCTGACCCCGTCCGCAGCCGCCGGCCGTCCGGCCCGGGCGCGTGCGTCAACGGCCGAACGCCTGCCAGGCCGTCACGACGAGCGCGCCCACGGCCGTGACGGCCGCGACCGCCTGGAGCGGCCAGCGGCCGTGCTCCAGGGTGACGATCCGGGTGTTCAACTCGGCCAGTTCCCTGGCCGCCTCCTCGGTGCGGTGGCTGAGCAGTGCCAATCCGCCCTCGACGCGGGCGTACGCCACATCGAGGCGGCGCCGTAAGTCCGCGACCTCCCCCTGGACGGCGGGCTGTTCGGGTTCGACGGTCACAGGTCCGCTCCTCTCCGGCATCCTTCTGGTTTCCGTGCCTGTGGAGAATGAGTCAACTCCCCTGGTGGGCACGGGGTAAGAGTGTGCGAGAGGCATATGCGAGCCCGGAGCGCACACGGTGTGTGAACACCACGGGCCCGGCGCCCCCGACGGTTCGGGGGCGCCGGGCACCCGCCTTTGCGGCCGCCGCACCCGCGGGCGCGAACCCGCCGTGCGCTGTGGCGGTGAGGACCCGGTGGAGGCGTCCGTCCGGATCCTCGTGCGGGAGGTGTCCTCGGCGTACGCCTCCCGCGGCGCCGTACGGCCGTCTCGCGGTCCTCCCCGCCGACCGGATACGAGCCGGCCGGTCCTCCGCACACCGGTCCGGGGAGGGGAGGAGGAGGGAGGGACCGGGCGTCAGGTCGCCGCGCCGCTCGGCAGGTCTCGCCCGAGGTAGCGCCGGAAGCCCTGTGCCAGGGGCTCGAAGCCGCAGGACCCGTAGAACGCGTGGACGTACGCGTCGTCGGCCGCCAGCAGCTGCACCTTGTAGCAGCCGGCCGTCTCGCCCAGGCGCACGGCGGCCTCCAGCAACCGCTGTCCGATGCCGCGCCGCCGGCCGGAGCCGGCGACCACGACGTTCTCCACGAAGAGGACGCCCCGACCGCCCCGGGTGAGGTTCGGCAGGACCAGGCAGTCCGCGGTGCCGACGACGGCACCGTCGGCCTCCGCGACCAGTACGGTGCGTCCCCGCTGCCCGGCGATCTCCGCCCAGACGGCCTCGGCCGCCTCCCGGGGCAGGGGCGCGTCCTCGGGGTTCAGCTCGCCGTAGAGGGCGAGCAGCGCGGGCAGGTCCTGCTCGGCAGCCGGCCGCACGGTGATCTCCATGCGCCGAAGCATGGCACGGCCGGACCCGCCTCGCACGGCCGTGCGGGCGGTGCGGAGAAGCGGCGGGTCCGGCACCGGGTCACCGGTGCCGGACCCGCGGCCGGGGCATCAGCCGTAGCTGTAGAACCCCGACCCCGTCTTGCGGCCCAGCCGGCCCGCGTCGACCATCCGCTGCAGCAGCGGGGGAGCGGCGTACAGCGGCTCCTTGTACTCCTCGTACATCGAGTACGCGACCGAGGCCACCGTGTCCAGACCGATCAGGTCGGACAGCTTCAGCGGGCCCATCGGGTGGGCGCAGCCCATCTCCATGCCGTTGTCGATGTCCTCGCGGCTGGCGATGCCCGACTCGAACATCCGGATCGCGGAGAGCAGGTACGGGATCAGCAGCGCGTTCACCACGAACCCGGAACGGTCCTGGGCGTGGATCGCGTGCTTGCCCAGCACCTTCTCGGCGAAGAGCTGGGCCCGGCTGATCGTGCCCTCGGAGGTGGTGAGCGCCGGGATCAGCTCGACCAGCTTCTGCACGGGGGCCGGGTTGAAGAAGTGGATGCCGATGACGTGGTCCGGCCGCGAGGTGGCGACCGCCAGCTTCACCAGCGGGATCGAGGAGGTGTTGGAGGCCAGGATCGCGTCCGGCCGGGTCACCACCTGGTCGAGCACCTGGAAGATCTCCGTCTTGACCTGCTCGTTCTCGACGACGGCCTCGATCACCAGGTCGCGGTCGGCGAACTCGCCCAGGTCCGTGGTGAAGCTGAGCCGGGCCTGGGTGGCCTCCAGCTCCTCTGCCGTGATCTTGCCGCGCTCGGCCGCCTTCGTCAGGGAGTTGAACAGCCGGGTACGGCCGATCTCCAGGGCCTCGCCGGTGGTCTCGGCGACCCGCACGTCCAGTCCGGCGCGGGCGCACACCTCGGCGATCCCCGCGCCCATCTGGCCGCAGCCCACCACTCCGACGCGTTCGATGTCGGTCACATCGTCCCTTTCGCTTCCCGGGCGCGGCTCGGGTCCCTCTGGCCTGCGCTGTCTACGACTCCTGGCAGGACCGACCGGGTTCCGGCCGCCTGCTCCGTCCGTGCACGTTACCCGGAAGTATCGATGATCGATCGCGAGGGTCGGGCATCCTGGGGCCCGGAGCGGTCCGCAACCGGGCGGATCGCGGCTTTTGCGGCGGGTGGGAAATGGGACGGGTGTCGCGCAGGGCGTTCGCGGCGGCGGCGCTGTCGGCGGTGACGATGATGACGACCGCGTCGGCCGCCCCGGGGCGGCCGGCACCCGGCCCGTCGGGTGCGCCGGGGGGCGGAGGCGCGGCGGACGGCGAGATGCGGGGGGTGTGGCTGGCGACCGTGGCCAACCGGGACTGGCCCTCCCGCGCGGGGCTGAGCGCCGCCGCGCAGCGGGCCGAACTGATCGCGCACCTCGACACGGCCGTCCGCAACCGGCTCAACACCGTGATCCTCCAGGTGCGGCCCACCGCCGACGCGCTGTGGCCGTCCCCGTACGAGCCCTGGTCCGCCTGTCTCACCGGCACCCAGGGCGCGGACCCCGGCTGGGACCCGCTCGGCACCGCCGTCACCGAGGCCCACGCCCGCGGCCTGGAACTGCACGCCTGGTTCAACCCGTACCGGGTCGCCGCGCACACCGACCCCGGCCGGCTCGCCGCCACGCACCCGGCCCGCGAGAACCCCGGCTGGGTGGTCCCGTACGGCGGGAAGCTCTACTACAACCCCGGACTGCCCGAGGTCCGCGCCTTCGTCGAGGACGCGATGCTCGACGCGGTGCGCCGCTACCCCGTCGACGCGGTCCACTTCGACGACTACTTCTACCCGTACCCCGTGGCGGGGCAGACCTTCGACGACGACGGCGCCTACGACACCCACGGCGGCGCCTTCCCCGACCGGGCGGCCTGGCGACGGGACAACATCGACCGGCTGGTGCGCGAGACGGCGGCCCGGATCAAGGAGATCCGGCCCGGCACCCGCTTCGGCATCAGCCCCTTCGGGGTCTGGCGCAACGCCGGGACCGACCCCCTGGGCTCCGACACCCGGGCGGGCGTGCAGACCTACGACGACCTGTACGCGGACACCCGCCGGTGGGCGCGGGAGAACTGGATCGACTACGTCTGCCCGCAGCTCTACTGGCACATCGGCTTCGCCGCCGCCGACTACGCGAAGCTGCTGCCCTGGTGGTCCGCGGTCGTGGAGGGCTCCGGGACACGGCTGTACGTGGGGGAGGCGCTCTACAAGGCGGGCGACCCGGCGCAGCCCGCCGCCTGGCGGGACCCGGCCGAGCTGTCCCGGCACCTCACGCTCGCGGCGTCCCACCCGCAGGCGCGCGGGCACGTCTTCTTCGCCGCCCGGGAGGTGGCCGCCGACCCGGCCGGCGCGATGGCCCGGGTGGTCGCCGACCACTACGGGCGGCCGGCGCCACCCCCGGCCTGACACGTCGGGGAGGCCCGAGGTGCGAAGGGCCGTTCCCCGGTCTAGCGGTTCCTGTGCCGGATCTCGGAGTCGGGGCCGGGCAGGCACACGGCCTCGTGCCCGTCCTCGAAGCGGACGCGGTAGGGCGGATCGCCCTTCTTGCCCATCACCTCGACGATCTCGGCGACCTTGTCGTGCTGACCGACCACCCTGCCGTGCTGGACAAGCTGGTCGCCCTCGGTTGCGCGCATAAGGGGTCTCCTCACCATGTGCGGGAGCAGCGGTCCGTGGCTCCGAGTCTACGGCGGGGCGGGCCGCCCGGCAGGGCGTGCGGCCCGCCCCGGTGCCCGCGCGGAGGGAGCGCGGCAGGGCGCCGGGGCGGCGTGCGGCGGGGACGCGGCGCACACGACGGTCGCCGCGGTCCCCCGGACGCGCGGTCCTCAGCCGCGTGCCCGCTGGGTGACGGCGATGCACACCAGTACCGCCGCCGCCGTCAGCGGTGCCGCCGCGCCCGGACGCTCGCCCAGGAGGAGCACCGACCACACCAGGGTGAGCAGCGGCTGGGCGAGCTGGAGCTGACTGGCCCGGGGGATGCCGATCGCCGCCATGCCCCGGTACCAGACGACGAGCCCCAGGAACTGGGACCCCGCCGCCACCCACAGCACCCCGGCCACGCCGTGCGCGGTCAGCCGCACCGGCTCGACGCTCAGCGCGAGCGCGGCGGCCGGCAGGGCGAACGGCAGGCACAGCACCAGCGCCCAGCCGATCACCTGCCAGCCCGGCATCACACCGGCCAGCCTGCCGCCCTCGGTGTATCCGGCCGCGCACACCACCAGCGCCCCGAAGAGGTACAGATCGGCCGTGGCCGGCGCACCGCCGCCCCGTCCCAGCGTGAAGACCACCACCGCGGCGGCGCCCACGAGGGCCGCCGCCCAGAAGAGGGGCGAGGGGCGCGAACCGACCCGCAGGGCGGAGAACAGGGCGGTGGTGAGCGGGAGCAGGCCGACCACGACGGCCGCGTGCGCGGTGGTCGACGTCCGCAGGGCCAGCGTGGTCAGCAACGGGAACCCGAGGACGACCCCGGCGGCGACCACCGCGAGCCCCGGCCAGTGCCGGCGGGCCGGCAGCGGCACACCGCGCCACCGCGCCGGGCCCCTCCGGGAGCCCGCCGGGTCGTCCGCCGCACCCTTCCGCGGGGCCGCCCGCCTCCCCGCCGCGAGCAGGCAGCCGCCCGCGATCAGCCCCGCCAGCACGCAGCGCACGGCCACCAGGGACCAGGGGCCGAAGCCCTCCAGTCCCCAGGCGGTGGCCGGGAAGGTGAGCGAGAAGGCGAGGACGCCCAGGACGGCCTGCAGGGTGCCGAAGCCGGCGCGGTCCCGGCGGGCGGGGACCGCTATCGGGCCCGTGACAGTAGCGCTACTCTCTGCTCTCATGCATGAGCGTAGCAGTGTCACCGAACTGGCGGACCGGCTGAGGCGGGAGCTGGACCGCTACTCGCCAGGCGGAAAGCTCCCGTCGAGCCGCGTCCTCGTGGAGCGGTTCCGGGTGAGCCCGGTGACCGTCTCGCGGGCACTGGCGCAGCTCGCCGCCGAAGGACTGGTGGTGACCCGGCCCGGCGCCGGCGCGTTCCGTGCCGCCCGGTCCGCGTCCCCGGCGCCCGCGGCCGGTGACACCTCCTGGCAGGAGGTCGCGCTCAGCGCCGGGGGCGCCGGCGACCTCGTCCCGCGGTCGGTCGACGCCTCCGGCGTCCTGGCCTCGCTCGCCGCCCCGGCGCCCGGCGTGATCGAGTTCAACGGCGGTTACCTGCACCCCGCGCTGCAGCCGGAGCGCGCGATGGCGGCCGCCCTGTCCCGGGCCGGACGCCGGCCGGGGGCCTGGGGGAGACCGCCCGTGGAAGGACTGGCGGAACTGCGCGAGTGGTTCGCGCGCAGCGTCGGGGGCGCGGTCACCGCGGCGGGGGTGCTGATCACCGCGGGCGGCCAGTCCGCGCTGACCACCGCCCTGCGCGCGCTCGCCCCGCCCGGCGCCCCCGTCCTCGTGGAGTCGCCCACCTACCCGGGCATGCTGGCCGTCGCCCGCGCCGCCGGACTGCGCCCGGTGCCCGTGCCGGTGGACGCGGACGGAGTGCGGCCGGAACTGCTCGCCGACGCCTTCCGGGCCACCGGCGCCCGGGTCTTCGTCTGCCAGCCCCTGTTCCAGAACCCCACCGGTGCCGTCCTCGCCCCCGGACGGCGCGGCGAGGTGCTGCGCATCGCGCGCGAGGCGGGCGCGTTCGTCGTCGAGGACGACTTCGTCCGGCGCCTGGTCCACGAGGACGCGGGCCCCCTGCCCCGCCCGCTGGCCGCCGAGGACCCCGACGGCGTCGTCGTCCACGTCTGCTCGCTCACCAAGGCGACCTCGCCGAGCTTCCGGGTGAGCGCCCTCGTCGCCCACGGCCCGGTGCTGGAACGGCTGCGCGCCATCCAGGTCGTCGACACCTTCTTCGTCCCCCGGCCCCTCCAGGAGGCCGCGCTGGAACTCGTCGGCTCGCCCGCCTGGCCGCGCCACCTGCGGGCGGTCTCCGCCGAGCTGCGGGCCCGCCGCGACACGATGACCGCCGCCCTCCGGCTCCGGCTGCCCGACCTCGCCCTGCCGCACGTTCCGGCCGGCGGCTACCACCTGTGGCTGCGCCTGCCCGACGGCACCGGGGGCGCCTCCCGGGCCTTCGGCCCCGGGGGAGAGTCGGCCCTGACCGCGGCGGCCCTGCGCGCCGGCCTCGCCGTCGCCCCCGGCCGCCCCTACTTCGGCGCCGAGCCCCCGGCCGCCCACCTGCGGCTGAGCTTCGCGGCGGTCGCGGGCACCGGCGAGATCACGGAGGGCGTGCGGCGGCTGCGTACCGCCTGGGACGAGGTGCTGGGGCGGACGGGGTGAAGGGGCGGTGCTCCACGCCGGTCCGTCCGGCAGGACCGGCCGCCGTCCGACGGCCCGGCGGCCGCCGAACACCACCCCGACCGCCCCCCTTGATTTGTGCACCTCATGGACTGACCATCGCCGCATGGCACTTCGGGTCACGTTCGTTGCCGCAGCGGGAAGTCTCTCGCGCCTGACCGAGCGTTTCGAGGACGACCGGCCGTTGGACCACGCCGGGTGGAGCGATGTGCAGCGGGTGGCCCGTGAACTGCTGCCGCTCGCCGCCGCCGATCTGCGCTACTGCTCACCGAACCCGCGCAGCCGTGACACCGGCGCCGGACTCGGCTACGCCCCCCTGGTCCAGCTCGCCCTGCGGGACTGCGGCATGGGCCGCTGGCGCGGGCTGACCCTGGGCGAGGCGATGGCCCGGGAGCCGGAGGCCGTGGACGCCTGGCTCGCCGACCCGCGCGCGGCCCCGCACGGCGGCGAGTCGCTCCTCGGCTTCATCCGCCGCGTCGGCAACTGGCTCGACACCCGGCCGCCGGAGGACGACTGCCGGGTCGTCGCGGTCGCCGAACCGTCCGTGATCCGTGCCGCCCTGGTGTACGCGCTGAAGGCGCCGCCCGCGACCTACTGGAACATCGACGTCCGCTCGCTGTCCCGGGTGAGCGTCACCGGGCGGGCCGGGCGCTGGAGCCTGCGCATCGAGGGCGTCTCCGCCCGGCCAAGGACCTGGAGCTCGACACCGGCTACGTCCGCGCGGACTGACGGCCGCGCCCGCGGGAGCGGCGCCGGGCTACATCCACGACGGCCGGGCGGAGACGCCCTC
>NZ_LIRG01000356.1 GCF_001419695.1 Streptomyces prasinopilosus | reverse complement strand
GCCGCCACCGGTGGCGGCTCCGGCGCGCCGCTCGCGGGCGTCCCGCCGCACCGCCAGCACCGCTCGGATCCCCAGCTGGACGAGGTGGGCCGCGCCCAGCAGTTCGACGGCGTCGTGGACCACCGGGGAGCGGGCGGCGATCAGTGACAGCCCGGCGGCGGCGAGCATGTGCGCGCACAGCCCGGTCCGGGCACCCGGCGCCGCGGCCCGCCCCTTGGCGGGATGCTCGGTGGCCGATCTGACCACGACGAGGAAATCGGGGCCGGGGACCAGGTAGGCCACCAGTACGACACCGAGGAAGCCGACGGGGTCGACCGGCATCCGCTCTTCCCTTCGCTCCACTCGGGAGGCGCGCACCGCCCACTCGATGCCGGTGCCCGGAAAGACCTCCTCCACGTTTCCCGGGTGGGGGCCGGACTCGCCGGCGCCCTCCTGCGAAGGGCGCCCGGGTTCAGGAGCCGAGGCGCCTCAGGTCCGCCGCGAGGGAGCTGACGGCCGCGGGGTTGCGCGGGCTCTCGACGAGGTCGACGTAGTCGAGAACGACGATCCGGTCGTTCTTGACGGCGGAGACGTTCGCGAGCGGTTCGTAGGACATGAGGAACCTCCGCTTCTGTTCCGCGGTGGTGTCCCCGTAGTCGTTGATCACGATGACCTCGGGGTCGCGGTCGACGACCGTCTCCCAGCCCACGGTGGTCCAGCTGTCCTCGAGGTCCTTCATGACGTGGTCGCCGCCGGCCTTGGTGATGATGTCGTGGGGTCCGGCGAAGGCGCCGGACGTGAACGGCTTGTCCTCGCCGCTGTCGTAGAGGAACACCCGCGGCCGGTCGACGCCCTTCGGAGCCTTCGCCCGCGCTTCGGCGACCTGCTCGCGGAACGAGCTGACGAGCGCCTCGGCCCTGTCCTCGACGTCGAACACCTTCCCCAGGTTCCGCAGGTCCGTGTACAACGCGTCGAGCGGCGCCATCACGCCGCGGGCCTTGCCCCGCCCGTTGCGGCACGACTCGCTGAGCAGGTACGAGTCGACGCCCACGCTCCGCAGCGCGGCGGGCGTGAACCCCTCGCCCTCGT
Source organism: Streptomyces prasinopilosus (assembly GCF_001419695.1). Taxonomy (GTDB): domain Bacteria; phylum Actinomycetota; class Actinomycetes; order Streptomycetales; family Streptomycetaceae; genus Streptomyces; species Streptomyces prasinopilosus. The sequence goes on along the minus strand of NZ_LIRG01000356.1, from coordinate 2,233 downwards.
TGAAGCCGTAGTTCCAGCCCGCGAAGACCAGATCGGCGCGGGCGTCCAGGACCAGTTCCTTGGTGATCCGCTCCTTCGAGAGCCACTCGGTCTTCCGGTAGCCGTCCTTCCACGGGACCTTCGTGAGGTCGCCCTTGTCGTCGGGCATGACGTATCCGGCCATGTGGTCCTCGAGGCCGAGGGCGAACATGATCTCGGTGATTCCCACGTCGTTGGTGACCACGCGGCGCGGAGCCCTTTCGAACGTCTTCTTCTCGCCGCAGTTCTCGACGGTGACCGGGTAGTGGCCGCCGGACGCGCGGGCGCCCTCCCCCGTCCCCTCCTGCGACGGGACGTCCGCCCCGCAGCCGGTGGCGGCGAAGGCCAGGACGAGGGCGAGGGCGGCGGGGCGTGCGAGGTTCGGCATGGTGGGGTGGCTCCTTCGAGGACGGACCGGGAACGGCGGACTACCGGGGGGCAAGACGGTCGAAGAGCAGCTGGATCACACCTGTCTCCGGGTGGGGGACGCGGTGCGCCCGCACACCGAAGACGTCGGCCAGCAGAGCCGGTGTGAGGACGTCGTGAGGGGCGCCGGAAGCGACGATCCGCCCGCCGTCGATGACGTGGAGGAGGTCGCAGTGGAGTGCGGCGAGGTTGAGGTCGTGCAGCGCGGCGAGCACGGTCGGCCCGCTGGTGCGGACGAGGGACAGGACCTCCAGCTGCTGGGCGATGTCCAGGTGGTTGGTGGGCTCGTCCAGCACCAGGACCTGCGGCTGCTGGGCGAGCGCGCGGGCGATCAGGACCCGTTGCTTCTCACCGCCGGAGAGCGTGAGGAAGCCGCGGTCGGCCAGATGTCCGGCGCCGACCGCTTCCAGTGCGGTGGCGCATGTGCGCCGGTCCTCGTCGGTCTCCCGGGCCACCGCCCTCTGGTGCGGCAGCCTGCCCATGGCGACGACCTCGGCCACCGTGAAGTCGAACTCCGCGACCGCTTCCTGCGGAAGGGCCGCGAGCCGGCGCGCGCTGTCGCGCGCGGTCATGGCCAGCAGGTCGTCGCCGCCGAGGCGTACCGCACCGGCCGTGGGGCGCAGCGCCCGGTAGACGCATCGCAGCAGGGTGGACTTGCCGCTGCCGTTGGGCCCGACGAGCCCCACGAACTGGCCGCTGCCCGCCCGCAGGGAGACGTCCTCCACCACCCGCGCGCCGGAGATCTCCACGGTGACCGCGTCGATGTCGATCCGCATCACACGCCTCCGAAGGTGTAGGTGCGGCGGCGCATGAGCAGGACGAAGCAGGGCACGCCGATCACGGCCGTCACCACGCCCAGCGGCAGTTCGGCGGGGGCGAGCAGCACGCGCGACAGGATGTCGACCCAGATCAGCAGTACGGCGCCGGCCAGGGGGGCGACGGCCAGCAGCCGGCGGTGGTCCGCCCCGACCAGCATCCGGGCGGCGTGCGGCACCATCAGGCCCACGAAGCCGATCGCCCCGCTGACCGCGACGACCGCCCCGGTGACGGCGGAGGCGGTGAGGAAGAGTTCCCTGCGCAGCCGCCCGGGGTCCACGCCCAGCGCGGCAGTGGTTTCGTCGCCCATCGCGAGGGCGTTCAGGCGCCGGGCCGACCAGCCGAGGTGGACGAGGCCGCCGAGCACCGCGCCCGCGGCGATCGGGACGGAGGACCAGCTCGCGCCGCCCAGACTGCCGAGCAGCCACATCATCGCGGACCGGGCCGCCTCACCGTGCTCGGCGGCGAACACCATGAACGTGGTCACGGCCGAGAAACCGTAGTACAGCGCGGTACCGGTCAGCACGAGCCGCAACGGCGTCAGGCCCCGCGGGGTCCGGGCGATCGCGTACACCAGCGCCATGGCGCCGAGCGCGGAGAGGAACGCCGCCGTGGACAGCGCCCAGACACCGAGCGCGCCGAAGGCCCCGAAGATGAGCACGGCGTTGGCTCCGACGGCCGCGCCGGAGGAGATGCCGAGGACGAACGGGTCCGCGAGCGCGTTGCGGACCATCGCCTGGACGGCGACGCCGACGGAGGCCAGGCCGGCGCCGACGACCGCGGCCAGCACGGTGCGCGGGAAACGCAGTTCCCACACGATGAGGTAGGAGGAGACCGCGTCCGGAGCTATGGTCCCACCGGTCAGCCCCGCCCAGAGGTGGTGCAGCGCCTCGCTCCACGAGAGCCCCGACGCCCCGATGCCCACCCCGCAGGCCAGGGAGACGGGGAGCGCGGCGCACAGGCCGGTCACGAG
>NZ_LIRG01000355.1 GCF_001419695.1 Streptomyces prasinopilosus | reverse complement strand
CCCCCGCGGTCCCCGTGTCCGGTGCGGCTCCCGGCCCGGCCGCTGTCCCGGGTACGCCCCCCACTCCTGCCGCCGGCCCCTCGCAGGCGGACCTCCTCGGCTTCGTACGACGCGTCGCCGCCGACGCCGGGCTGGTCGCCTCCCTGCCGCTCGACCCGGAGGGCCGCACCTGGGTACGGCTCGACGGTCCCGCGGGCAGTGAGGCCTGGCTGATCGGCTGGCCGCCCGGCACGGGCACCGGCTGGCACGACCACGGGGAATCCCTCGGGGCCTTCATGACCGCGTCGGGTGAGCTGAAGGAGAACTCGCTCTCCGTGCGGCTGCCCACCGACGGCTGGAAGACGCTGGAACTGGACGACGGCGTGGACCGGGAGCGCCGGCTGACCTCCGGCCAGGGCCGTGCCTTCGGCCGGCACCACGTGCACGAGGTCCTCAACGAGTCCCCGGAGCGGCACGCGGTCTCCGTACACGCCTACTACCCGCCGCTTCCCCTGATGCGCCGGTACAGCCGTACCGGCCCGACGCTGCGTCTGGAGCAGGTCGAGCGCCCGGCGGACTGGCAGTGAGCGGGGCAGCGGAGGGGGCCGCAGACGCCCCGGGGATCGACGAACTGCTGGAGCGGGTCCGCGCGGGCTACGAGCGCATCGGGGCGGTCCCCGCCCACGAGGCCGCCCGCGTCGGGGAAGCCCTGCTGGTCGACATCCGCTACGCGGCCCTGCGCGACCGGGACGGGACGATCCCCGGCGCCCTCGTCGTCGAGCGCAACGAGCTGGAGTGGCGGCTCGATCCTCGGGGCAGCCATCGCCTCCCCGAGGCGACCGGCCATGACCTGCGCGTCGTCGTGATCTGCAATGAGGGGTACGCCTCCAGTCTGGCCGCGGAATCCCTGCACCGGCTGGGGCTCCACCGGGCCACCGATCTGATCGGCGGCTTCCAGGCCTGGCGGGCGGCGGGACTGCCGGTCCGGAGGTAGAGCGGGCTCTCAGTACCCGCCGCCCTCCAGGAACTCCGTGTCCTCGCCCTCCTCCTCCAGCGCCTGCCGGACCACGCGCAGGGCGAGGCCCTCCGGGTAGCCCTTGCGGGCGAGCATTCCGGCGAGGCGGCGGAGCCGCTTGTCGCGGTCGAGTCCGCGGGTGGAGCGCAGCTTGCGGGCGACGAGTTCGCGCGCGGTGGCCTCCTCCTGTTCGGGGTCGAGCTGGGAGACGGCCGCGTCGATCAGCGTGGAGTCGACGCCCTTGGTCCGCAGTTCCTGGGCGAGGGCTCGCCGCGCCAGGCCCCGGCCGTGGTGCCGGGACTCGACCCAGGCGTCCGCGAAGGCGCTGTCGTTGATCAGCCCGACCTCCTCGAACCGGGACAGCACCTCCTCGGCGGCCTCGTCCGGGATCTCCCGTTTGCGCAGGGCGTCGGCGAGCTGCTTCCGGGTGCGCGGGGTCCCGGTGAGCAGACGCAGACAGATCGCCCGCGCCCGCTCGACCGGGTCCCCCGGAGAATCCTCCCGCTCGGCCCTCGGTGAGGAGGAGTCGTCCCCGTCCGCCGCGGTCGCCTCGCCGAAAGCCCGGCGTCCGCGCCCACCACGCGGCCCGCCGTCACGCGGGCCGCTCCCCCGTGAGCCCTCTGCACGACGGGTTCCGGCGCCGCGCGGGCGCCGGCCGCCCCCCGGATCCTCACCGAAGAGGTCCCCGGGGAAGCCGTCCCCGTGCGCCCGGTCACCGTGTACGACCGGGCCGTCGCCGCTTCCGGTGTCCGTCCCCCGGGGGACGCCGGAAGCGGCGAATTCGTACTCGGCCCAGTCGGTTCGTCGGGTCACGGGTCAGCTCTTGGCCGTGGCGGCCTTGGGCTTGGCGGTCTTGGCCGCCGCGGCCGGAGTCGCGGTCGCCTCGGCCGGGGCGGCGGCGTCCGCGCTCTTCTCGTCGGCCGGCTCCTCGGCCTGCACTCCGATGCCGAGCTTCTTCAGGATCTTCTTCTCGATCTCGTTGGCGAGGTCGGGGTTGTCCTTGAGGAAGTTGCGGGAGTTCTCCTTGCCCTGGCCGAGCTGGTCGCCCTCGTAGGTGTACCAGGCGCCCGCCTTGCGCACGAAGCCGTGCTCCACACCCATGTCGATCAGACCGCCCTCGCGGCTGATGCCCTGGCCGTAGAGGATGTCGAACTCGGCCTGCTTGAAGGGCGGCGCCACCTTGTTCTTGACGACCTTGACCCGGGTGCGGTTGCCGACGGCTTCGGTGCCGTCCTTCAGCGTCTCGATCCGGCGGATGTCCAGACGCACCGAGGCGTAGAACTTCAGCGCCCGGCCACCGGTCGTGGTCTCCGGCGAGCCGAACATCACACCGATCTTCTCGCGCAGCTGGTTGATGAAGATCGCGGTGGTCTTCGACTGGTTGAGCGCGCTGGTGATCTTCCGCAGCGCCTGGCTCATCAGCCGGGCCTGCAGGCCCACGTGGCTGTCGCCCATCTCGCCCTCGATCTCCGCGCGCGGCACCAGCGCCGCCACGGAGTCGATCACGATGAGGTCCAGGGCGCCGGAGCGCACCAGCATGTCGACGATCTCCAGTGCCTGCTCGCCGTTGTCCGGCTGGGACAGGATCAGGTTGTCGATGTCGACACCGAGCTTCTTCGCGTACTCGGGGTCCAGCGCGTGTTCCGCGTCCACGAAGGCGACCTGGCCGCCGGCCCGCTGCGCGTTGGCCACCGCGTGCAGGGTCAGGGTCGTCTTGCCGGAGGACTCCGGCCCGTAGACCTCCACCACCCGGCCGCGCGGGATGCCGCCGACGCCCAGGGCCACGTCCAGCGCGGTCGACCCGGTCGGGATCACCTCGATGGGTTCCTTCGTCCGGTCACCCATGCGCATGACCGCGCCCTTGCCGAATTGCCGTTCAATCTGTGCGAGTGCGGCGTCCAGCGCCTTCTCGCGGTCGGTTCCTGCCATGGGTTCCACCCGATTTGCTTGAGTCGATCGCTTCACGTCAATGACGCTAGCGCCTGCCACTGACAACGCGCCCCGACGCACCTCCGGCCTGTGGACAACCAGGGTCCAATCCTGCCCGAACCGGGGCACAACACCCGGACCCGGGAACCGCCGGCACCCCCATAAGAATAGACGTTCGATTTTCGTGTCAAGCGAACCCGTCGGCACCCGCACGAGTCGTCCGCCCCTCTCCGTCTGCTCGGGGCCGACGATGTGAAACCGCCGGCCCAGAGCAGACGGAGGGGGTGGTCCGCCGGGTTCAGGATTCCTCGGCGTCCCCGTCCCGGGGGTGTGCCGGGCCCGGCCGGCGCGCCCAGAGCTGCCGGACGCGGACGCCGAGGGCACGCCGCTCGCCGGAGTTGGTACCGCCGTCGCCGGGACCCGTCCCGCGGTGGCCGTGCACGCGGGGGTCGTCGGTGACGTCGTAGCGCTTCACGTACGCACCCAGGAAGGCCTGGAGGGTGGCGACCGCGGGAATGGCGATCAGCGCGCCGACGGCGCCGAGCAGGGCGGTGCCCATGACGACCGAGCCGAAGGCCACCGCCGGGTGGATGTCGACGGTCCTCGAGGTCAGCTTGGGCTGCAGCACGTAGTTCTCGAACTGCTGGTAGATCACCACGAAGATCAGTACCCACAGCGCGTACCAGGGGTCGACCGTGAAGGCGATCAGCATGGGCAGGGCGCCCGCGAGATACGTGCCGATGGTGGGGATGAACTGCGACACCAGACCCACCCACACGGCGAGCACGGGCGCGTAGGGCACCTCGAGGATCTCCAGCAGCACGTAGTGGGCCATGCCGGAGATCAGTGCCATCAGGCCGCGCGAGTACAGGTAGCCGCCGGTCTTGTTCACGGCGATCTCCCACGCGCGCAGCACCTCGGCCTGGCGCGCGGGCGGCAGTACGGAGCAGATGGTGCGGCGCAGCCGCGGGCCGTCGGCGGCGAAGTAGAACGAGAACAGGCCGATGGTCAGCAGCTGGAAAAGGCCCCCGAGGACCTGCGTGGAGACGTCCAGGACGCCGGTGGCGCTGTTCTGCACGTAGGTGCGCAGCCAGTCGGAGCGGAGCAGGCCCTCCTGGATGTCCACCCGCCGCAGTTCGGTGCGGAAGTGCGTGTTGACCCAGTTGATGACGGAGTCGAGGTACTGCGGGAAGTTCTCGACGATCGTGATGATCTGTCCCGCCAGCATGGATCCGAGCAGCGTGACGAAGCCCGCCGCCACGGTCAGCACCCCCAGGAAGACCAGGAAGGTGCCCAGCCCCCGGCGCACCCCGCGCGCGGCCATCCAGCTCACCGCGGGCTCGACGGCGAGCGCCAGGAAGAACGCGATGAGGATGTTGATCAGCAGACCGGTGAGTTCGTGGAAGGCCCAGCTGCCCAGCTGGAACAGGGCGACCAGCGCGAGCGCGAGCACCATGGCGCGCGGCAGCCAGCGCGGCATGCGGGAGTCGGCCGAGGGGGCCGGGCCACCCACCGGAGGGTCCGGGGGAGGCGGCGCGCCCGGTGCGGAGGGATGCTGGACTGCCTGCCCGGTCTCTTCAGTGGGTGCCACGGGGGCAAGTCTCGCCCACACCACCGGCGGCCGTCTGCCCTCCGGCGATCTCTGTGAGGATCAGCGCTTTTCCCGGGGGACCTCCATCACCGCGCAGACCACCTGCCAGACGTCCTTGGCCGCCCAGCCCGCCCCCAGCGCCTCGTGCACGGTGCGCCCCCCGAGTTCCGACATGACGTGATCGCGCGCGAAGGTGTCGGCGTAGCCCGCGCCGAAGTGCTCCGCCATCCGTTCCCAGAAGACCGTCAACCGCATGTCACCAGTATCCCGTCCGCGGGGGCGAGCCGGTGCGGGCACCGCCCGAGGACCCCGCTGTGCCCCTGCAGCCGGGCCCGCACGCCCTGGGCGCCGCCGGCCGCCGCGGCGGCACGCGCGTGGGTCACCGGCGGGGAGGCGTCCCGCTCACCGGACCACCCGACCGGGCAGCGGGAGGACCGCCCCGGCCCGTACGGTGACGCCGGCGGGCACTTGCCCAGCCTGCCCGGAGGCCCGTCCGACGGGGGCCGCCGGCGTCCCGTGCGCGCTCACGGCGTACGGCCGCGCGATCGGCCGGCCGCGACCGGACCGGCACCGTCCGGCCCCCTGGCCGTCCGGTCCGCCGTCCGGTCCGTTGCCCGGCGCCGCCTCACCCGCCCAGGGCCCGGACTCCCGCCGTCACCACCACGGCCACTCCCACGACGACCAGGAACGGGGCGCGCAGTACCAGCGCCACCGCGGCGGCCGCGAGTCCCACCGCCCGCGCGTCCAGCACGAGCGTCCGGCCGTCGGCGAAGGTCTGCTGGGCGGTCAGGGCGGCGAGCAGGGCGACGGGCAGCAGGGCGGCGAGCCGCCGGACGAGCGGCCGTTCGAGGGCGCCGGCGGGCACCAGGAGTCCGGCCAGTTTGACGGCGTAGCACCCGAGGGCGGTCACGCCGATCGCGATCCAGATGTTCAACGGTCCTCCTCCGGCGTGCCGTCGCGCTCCGGCGCGTCACCGCGTTCCCCCGCGTCGTCCCGTCCGGCGCCCCCGCGGCGGCCCCGGGCCCACAGGACGGCCGGCGCCGCGAGCGCGGCCACCAGGACCGGCACCCCGGCGGGCAGGACCGGCAGCAGCCCGAGCCCCAGCAGGACGGCGAGCCCGGCGACCAGCCGTTCGGTGCCGGTCCGCAGCATCGGCGCGAGCAGGGCCAGAAAAACCGCGGGGCCGGCCGCGTCCAGGCCCCAGGCGTCGGTGTCCCCGATGGCCTCGGCGCCCAGCGCGCCGAGCAGCGTGGTGAGGTTCCACAGGACGTACAGGCTGAGCCCGGTGACCAGGAAGCCGATCCGGGCGCCGCGCCGGGTGGGCTGGGCGAGGGAGACCGCGGCGGTCTCGTCGATGACCCACTGGGCGGCGAACGGCCGCACCGCGCGGGGGAGGGCCAGCAGCTGGGACAGGCGCAGCCCGTAGAAGGCGTTGCGCACGCCCAGGAAGAACGCCCCGGCCGCGGCCGTGAACGGGCTCCCTCCGGCCGCCAGTGCCCCCACCAGGGCGAACTGGGACGCCCCCGTGAACACCAGCAGGCTCAGCGCACAGGTCTGCAGCAGCGTGAGCCCGCTGCCGGCCGAGGTCACCCCGAAGGCGAATCCGGAAAGTCCGACGGCGACCCCGACCCCCAGGGCGTCCCGGACGACGGCGCCGTCCGGTTTCGCGCCCGGGGCGGCTCCGTCACGTATCTCTGCGAGTGCTGTCTGTTGTTCTGCTGCCACACCCCGGACCGTACGCGGAACGTTCGCGGGACGTCTTGTACGTTCTTGCGCTCCCGCTGGTAGGCGCCCGGCGGCACGCCGACGATCCGGCCGAAGTGCCGGTTCAGGTGCGGCTGGTCGGTGAACCCGACGGCGACGGCTGCCTCCGCCGGCAGCGTGCCCGCGTCGAGGAGCCGGCGCGCCCGCCGCACCCGTGCGTCGGTGAGCCAGGTGTGCGGCGGCATCCCGTAGGTGTCGCGGAAGGCCCGCAGCAGCGCGAACGGGCCGGTCCCGAGCTCGTCGGCCAGTTGCTCCAGCGTCGGCGGCGCGGCCATCCGCTCCTCGAGCAGCACCCGCGCGCGTGCGGCGGTCCGGGCGCCGGAGGTGCGCACCCGGCGCCGGGGCAGCGCTCCGCCGTTCAGCCGGAG
>NZ_LIRG01000354.1 GCF_001419695.1 Streptomyces prasinopilosus | reverse complement strand
CCCGCTCGGCGGTCCGCCGGACCGGCGGACCGCCGATCGGGGCGGCGTCGCCCGGAGGGCCGCTCCCCGGCGGACCGCTGTCGGACGGACGCAACGGGTTCCCCTCTCTTCCCGGACCTCGACCTCGACCTCGACGGGGAGGAAGGGTAGCGCCCCCGGGGTTTCCCCGAGGGGGAAGCGGCTGCCGGGTCGGGAGTGTCGGAGGGAGCCAGTACAGTGATCCACTGTGGCACCACGACCCTTGCACGAACTCGTCGAACCCGGCTGGGCGAAGGCCCTGGAACCGGTGGCCGGACGCATCGCGGCCATGGGGGACTTCCTGCGCGCGGAGGTCGCGGCCGGCCGGACGTACCTCCCGTCGGGAGCGAACGTCCTGCGGGCGTTCCAGCAGCCCTTCGACGGCGTGAGGGTCCTGATCGTCGGTCAGGACCCCTATCCCACGCCGGGAATGGCGATCGGGCTGAGCTTCGCGGTGTCGCCGGACGTGCGGTCGCTGCCCGGCAGCCTCGAGAACATCTACCGGGAGCTGGGCACCGACCTGGGCCTGCCCAGACCCCTCAACGGTGACCTGACTCCGTGGACCGAACAGGGCGTCCTGCTGCTCAACCGGGCGCTCACCACCGCCCCGCGCAAGCCCGCCGCGCACCGGGGCAAGGGCTGGGAAGAGGTCACCGAGCAGGCCATCCGCGCCCTCGCCGCGCGGGGCGGGCCGCTGGTGTCGATCCTGTGGGGGAGGGACGCGCGCAATCTGCGCCCGCTCCTCGGGGACTATCCGGCGATCGAGTCGGCGCACCCCTCACCCATGTCGGCGGACCGCGGCTTCTTCGGCTCGCGCCCGTTCAGCCGGGCCAACGACTACCTGGTGCGGCAGGGCGCCGCCCCCGTGGACTGGCGTCTGCCGTCCGCCCGGGATGCGGACACGCCGGCCGGATAGCGCCGCCGGGGCGAAAGGACCCGGGCCGGCTCCGGTGCCCGGCGCGCCGGCCCCTCCGGGCCCCGGGCGGCTCGGGTGGCCCGGGCCCCGTCCGCGCGTTCGCCGTCCCGGGCCGCACCTCGGGAACCGGCAGGTCCGGCCCCCGGGTTCCGGCCGGCTCGTGTCACGGGAGGACCGCGGCCCGGACGCACAGCACGTCCGGCAGATGCGCGGCGAGCTGCCGCCAGCTGTCGCCGTCGTCGGCCGACGCGTACACCTCGCCGTTGCGGTTCCCGAAGTACACGCCCGCCGGGTCGGCGCCGTCGTGGCACATCGCGTCGCGCAGCACCGTGCCGTAGTGGTCGCCCCGCGGCAGGCCCGCGTCCAGCGGCTCCCAGCTCCGGCCCGCGTCCGTCGTGCGGTAGACACGGCAGCGCCGGCCGGCCGGTACGCGGTCGGAGTCGGCGTTGACCGGGAACACGTACGCCGTGTCGCCCCGGTGGGGATGGGCCACGACCGCGAAGCCGAACGTCGACGGCAGTCCGGCACCGATGTCGGTCCAGTGCGCGCCCGCGTCGTCACTGCGGTACACACCCCAGTGGTTCTGCAGGTACAGCCGGTCGGGTGTCACCGCGTCCCGGGCCACCTTGTGCACGCACTGGCCGAACTCCGGATCCGGATCCGGCAGGAACACCGCGGAGACCCCGGAGTTGGACGGGGTCCAGCTCGAACCGCCGTCCACCGTGCGGAACACGCCCGCGGTGGACACGGCGACCGTCACCGCCCGCGGATCCCGCTCGTCGGTCAGCACGGTGTGCAGGCCCTCACCGCCCCCGCCCGGCACCCACCGGGAGCGGGTCGGATGCTCCCACAGCGGCCGGACCAGGTCGAAGGACTCCCCGCGGTCCTCCGAGCGGTAGAGCGCCGCCGGTTCCGTCCCCGCGTACACCACGTCCGGCTCCGCGGCCGCCGGATGGAGCTGCCAGACCCGTTCCAGCGACGCCCCGGTGTCCTTGGGGAACCTGACGGCGGGCCGTGCCGGTTCGGTCCAGGTCCGGCCCAGATCGTCGGAGTGGAACACGGACGGACCCCAGTGCGCGCTGTCGCCGCCGGCCAGCAGCCTCGGTACCGGACCGCGGGTGTCGAGGGCGACCGAGTACACCGCCTGGGCGTTGAAGTAAGGGCTTTCGTCGAATTCCCAGCCGGTGCCCCGCCGACGCCCGATGAACAGGCCCTTGCGGGTGCCCACGGCAAGCAGTACCTCGGACATGCCGATCACCTCCGTGACGTCTTCGTCGACGCCCTCGTTCCGGACATCCGCCAGTCTGGACCCCGCCACTGACAGTCACCCCGGAACCGGACGTCGGCGCAGGTCGGGGCGGTGCGGCGGAACGCGGCGGAACACGGGGCGGACGCGGCGGAGCGCGCCGCGGTCCGGTGACC
>NZ_LIRG01000353.1 GCF_001419695.1 Streptomyces prasinopilosus | reverse complement strand
TCAGCACGCCGTCGTCCCGCCCCCCGCCCCCGGCGGCGAGCGGGACGACGGCGTGCTGAGCGGCCCCTACCGGGCGCTGAGCATCGGCATCGTCTCCGTGGTGCTGCTGATCGCCTTCGAGGCGACGGCGGTGGGCACGGCCATGCCGGTCGCGGCGCGCGAGCTGGACGGGGTGCCGCTGTACGCGTTCGCGTTCTCGGCGTTCTTCACGACCAGCCTGTTCGCGATGGTGCTCTCCGGCCAGTGGTCGGACCGGCGCGGGCCGCTCGCACCGCTCACCACCGGCATCGCCGCCTTCGCCGCGGGACTGCTGCTGGGCGGGACGGCGAACACGATGTGGCTGTTCATCCTGGGCCGGGCCGTGCAGGGCCTCGGCGGCGGGATGGTGATCGTCGCGCTGTACGTCGTCGTCGGCCGGGCCTACCCGGAGCGGCTGCGTCCGGCGATCATGGCCGCGTTCGCGGCGAGCTGGGTGGTGCCCTCGATCGTCGGCCCGCTCGCCTCCGGAGCGGTGACCGAGCACCTCGGCTGGCGGTGGGTCTTCCTCGGCATCCCGGTCCTCGTCACGTTCCCCCTCGCCCTCGCCCTCCCGCAGATCCGCCGCCGGGCGTCCGGCCCGGCCGGCGACGGCACCGGGGCGCCGGCCCCCTCCGGCGGCCGCCGCATCCGCCTCGCCCTCGCGATCTCCTTCGGCGCCGGACTGCTCCAGTACGCCGCCCAGGACCTGCGCTGGTTCTCCCTGCTGCCCGGCGCGGCGGGCCTGGCGCTGCTGGTCCCCGCGGTCCTCGGCCTGCTCCCGCACGGCACCTGGCGGGCGGCGCGCGGCCTGCCCTCGGTGGTGCTGCTGCGCGGCGTCGCCGCCGGGTCCTTCATCGCCGCCGAGTCCTTCGTCCCGCTGATGCTGGTCACCCAGCGCGGCCTCAGCCCGACCCTCGCCGGGTTCTCCCTCGCGGCGGGCGGCGTCACCTGGGCGCTGGGCTCCTGGCTGCAGTCGCGGCTCCGCCTGGAACCGTACCGGGAGCGGCTGGTCACCCTCGGGATGCTCCTGGTGGCCGTGGCCATCGCGGCGGCCCCGAGCGTGCTGATCCAGGCCGTCCCCGCCTGGACCCTGGCCGTCGCCTGGGCGTTCGGCTGCCTCGGGATGGGCCTGGTGATCTCCTCCACCAGCGTCCTGCTGCTCCAGCTCTCCGCCCCCGAGGAGGCGGGCACCAACTCCGCCGCCCTCCAGATCTCCGACGGCCTCTCCAACGTCCTCCTGCTGGCCGCCGGGGGAGCGGCCTTCGCGGCCCTCGGCGGCGGCACGGTCGCCCACGGGGCCACGGCGGCCTCCGCCTCCCACCCGGCCGCCTTCGTCGCCGTGTTCCTGCCGATGGCGGCGGTGGCCCTGGCGGGGGTGTGGGTGACGAGGCGGCTGCGGGTGGAATCCCGATGACACCAAGTGGTACCAAGCGGTACCGTTGGAAGTATGTCCGGACTGAACGTGCGTTTCACCGAGGAAGAGCTCGATGCCCTGCGCGACCGCGCCGCTGCTGAAGGACGCAGCATGCAGGCCTTCGCGCACGATGCGGTGATCGCGGCCATAAACGAGCATTCACGTCTGTTCAACGAGGCCGCCGATCACGTGCTGAAGGCCAGCGCGGAGCTGAACCGGAGGCTCGCTTGACGCACTTCCTCACGCTGCCCGAGCTGCTGAACCTCGCGAAGCGGCTCGGGGAGGACGCGGTGCGCGACTACGGTCTGCTGGATTCGGCGCTGGCACGTCCGCAGTCGAGCGTGTTCGGTCAGGACGCCTACCCGGACGTCTGGCAGAAGGCCGCCGCACTGATGGAATCCCTGGCCCGCAACCACGCACTCGTCGACGGGAACAAGCGCCTCGCCTGGTACGCGACCTGGGTGTTTCTCCATATGAACGGACACCCGCTCGATGCGGAATTCGATGTGGACGAGGCGGAGAGATTCGTGCTGGACGTCTGCCAGGGGGAGCTGGACGTCCCCAAGATCGCGTCCCGGTTGCCGCGTTTCGCGCGTTGACTGTGACGTCGGTCCCACCCCCGAGTGCCTCCGCCCGGCCCGGGCACCCTCCGGAGCGGGGCGCGGATAGGGTGGCCCGGTTGCCGTACGCCGGGTGCGGCCGGCCGCCCCGCGGCCGGGTTCCCGGCACGGCCGAGCCGCCCGCATCCGCCCCCGTCCCCCAACGGAGACCGTGACTACCGCCGCCGCTTCCGCCTCGCACCACCTGTCCCCGGCCTTCCCCGGCCGTGCCCCCTGGGGCACCGCCGGCAAGCTCCGGGCCTGGCAGCAGGGGGCGATGGAGAAGTACCTCCAGACGCAGCCGCGCGACTTCCTGGCGGTCGCCACCCCCGGCGCCGGCAAGACGACCTTCGCGCTGACGCTGGCCTCCTGGCTGCTGCACCACCACGTCGTGCAGCAGGTGACCGTCGTCGCGCCCACCGAGCACCTGAAGAAGCAGTGGGCCGAGGCCGCCGCCCGGATCGGGATCAAGCTGGACCCCGAGTACAGCGCGGGCCCGGTCGGCAAGGACTACCACGGGGTCGCCGTCACCTACGCCGGTGTCGGCGTGCGCCCCATGCTGCACCGCAACCGGTCCGAGCAGCGCAAGACCCTCGTCATCCTCGACGAGATCCACCACGCCGGTGACAGCAAGTCCTGGGGCGAGGCCTGCCTGGAGGCGTTCGAGCCGGCCACCCGCAGGCTGGCGCTGACCGGTACGCCGTTCCGGTCCGACACCAACCCCATCCCGTTCGTGGCGTACGAGGAAGGCGACGACGGCATCCGCCGGTCGGCCGCCGACTACACCTACGGCTACGGTTCCGCGCTGCGCGACAACGTCGTCCGGCCCGTCATCTTCCTCTCCTACAGCGGCAACATGCGCTGGCGCACCAAGGCGGGCGACGAGATCGAGGCCCGCCTCGGCGAGCCCATGACCAAGGACGCGATCAGCCAGGCCTGGCGCACCGCCCTCGACCCGCGCGGCGAGTGGATGCCGTCCGTGCTGCGCGCCGCCGACCAGCGGCTCACCGAGGTCAGGAAGTCCGTCCCGGACGCCGGGGCCCTGGTCATCGCCGCCGACCAGGACTCCGCCCGCGCCTACGCCAAGCTGATCCGCGAGATCACCGGCAGCAAGCCCACCGTCGTCCTGTCCGACGACACCGGCGCCTCGAAGCGGATCGACGAGTTCAGCAGCAGCGACGACCGGTGGATGGTCGCCGTCCGCATGGTGTCCGAGGGCGTCGACGTCCCGCGCCTGGCCGTCGGCGTGTACGCGACCACCATCTCCACCCCGCTGTTCTTCGCGCAGGCCGTCGGCCGCTTCGTGCGGTCGAGGCGGCGCGGCGAGACCGCCTCCGTGTTCCTGCCGACCGTGCCCGACCTGCTCACCTTCGCCAACGAGATGGAGCGCGAACGCGACCACGTCCTCGACCGGCCCAAGAAGGAGGGCGAGGAGGACCCGTACGCCGAGTCCGAGCAGGAGATGGACGAGGCGAACCGGCAGGAGGACGAGGACACCGGCGAGGACATGCTGCCCTTCGAGGCGCTGCAGTCCGACGCCGTCTTCGACCGGGTCACCTACAACGGCGCCGACTTCGGCATGCAGGCCCACCCCGGCAGCGAGGAGGAGCAGGACTACCTGGGCATCCCGGGGCTCCTCGAACCCGACCAGGTGGAACTGCTGCTGCAGAAGCGGCAGGCCCGGCAGATCGCGCACAGCCGCAAGAAGCCGGACACCGAGGCCGACCTGCTCGAACTGCCCGCCGAGCGGCGCCCCGTGGTCTCCCACAAGGAGATGATGGAACTGCGCCGGCAGCTCAACAACATGGTCGGCGCCTACGTCCACCAGAGCGGCAAACCGCACGGCGTCATCCACACCGAGCTGCGCCGCGTCTGCGGCGGGCCGCCCGCCGCCGAGGCCACCCCGGGACAGTTGCGCCAGCGGATCGCCAAGGTGCAGGAGTGGGCCACCCGCATGCGGTGAATTCCCTCCACGGTCCACGCATACCGCGTCAAAAGGTGCCACTTCACGGTCATCGATGCCCGGATTCTGGACGGAGCCTTCCGCTGACCGGACCGGCTCGCTACTGTCCCGCTACGCACACGCCCCGTGGCAGCGCCGCCGCGGAGCGCAGCCGTGAAGCGACCGCGCCCGGGACACAGCCGGGCCGCCGGCCGATCGGCGGCCTCTGGAGCGCGTCGCCGACGGGACTCGGTGACGTACGCGCAGGGGGCCGCCGACCTGACCCCGAAGGAGTGGGCGTCGTGACCGCGGAGACCTCTCAGACGCTCGACCGGGGACTGCGGGTCCTCAAACTGCTGGCCGACACGGACCACGGTCTGACCGTCACCGAGCTTTCCCACCGCCTGGGCGTGAACCGCACCGTCGTGTACCGGTTGCTGGCCACCCTGGAACAGCACGCGCTCATACGCCGCGACCTCGGCGGCCGGGCCCGGGTCGGGCTCGGGGTGCTGCGGCTGGGCCGCCAGGTGCACCCGCTCGTACGCGAGGCCGCGATGCCGGCCCTGCGGTCGCTGGCGGAGGACATCGGCGCGACCGCGCACCTGACGCTGGTGGACGGGGCCGAGGCACTCGCCGTCGCCGTGGTGGAACCCTCGTGGACGGACTACCACGTGGCCTACCGCGCCGGGTTCCGGCACCCGCTGGAACGGGGCGCCGCCGGCCGGGCGATCATCGCGGCCCGGCAGCGGCCGCGCGACCCCGGATACACCCTCACCCACGGCGAACTGGAGGCCGGCGCGTCCGGAGCGGCGGCGCCCCTGATCGGGGTCACCGGGGTCGAGGGCAGCGTCGGCGTGGTGATGCTGGCCGACGTGGTCCCCGAACGGGTCGGCCCCCGCGTCATGGACGCGGCCCGCGAGGTCGCGGAGGCGCTGCGCTGACGAGCGGCCCCGGGCGGCCGGGGCGGGGCCGGGACGCCGCGTTAGATTGATCCCGTGCTCTCTCGCCTCACGCGCCCCCAGGCCCTGGCCGTCTGCGCCGTACCCGCCGTCGCCCTGCTGGCCACGGCCGTGTTCGCGCCGCTGCCGTTCTCGGTGGCGCAGCCGGGGCTGACGGCCGACGTGCTCGGCGAGAACAAGGGCACGCAGGTCATCACCGTCTCCGGCGCGAAGACCCGCGAGACCACCGGCCAGCTGCGGATGACGACGATCGAGGCGACCTCCCCCGACACCCGGGTGAGCCTCCCGGACGTCGTCGGCGCCTGGTTCGGCACCGACCGGGCGGTCATGCCCCGCGACTCGGTCTACCCCACCGGGGACAACCTCGAGGAGATCGCGCGGTACAACGAGGAGCAGATGCGCTCCTCGCAGGAGGAGGCGACCAGCGCCGCGCTGGGTTACCTGGACCTGGACGGCAAGGGCATCGAGGTCGACCTGAAGCTCGCCGACGTCGGCGGCCCCAGCGCCGGCCTGCTCTTCTCCCTCGGCATCGTCGACAAGCTGAACGGCGACGACAGCGGCGGCGACCTCACCGGCGGCCGGATCATCGCGGGTACGGGGACGATCGACGCCGAGGGCAGGGTCGGCGCCGTGGGCGGGGTGCCGCTGAAGACGCAGGCCGCCCGGCGGGACGGCGCCACCGTCTTCCTGGTCCCCGAGGCCGAGTGCGCCGAGGCGCGGGCGGAACTCCCCGACGGGCTGCGCCTGATCCCGGTCACCACCCTCGAGGGCACCGTCGACGCCCTGGTCGCCCTGGAGAAGGACGCGGGTAAGGTCCCCAGCTGCTGACCCGGCCGCCCCGCACGCCGCACCGCCTCACCCCTCCTCGACCGGACCCCTCCTCGACCGGCCCCTCGTCCGCCGTCCGGTCCAGCGCCGCCCGGCGGGGGTCCTCGCCGGCCACGTCCACCCGCGCGTTCAGGGTCCGCGCCGCCTCGTCACGGGCCCGCCCCCGGCCCCCGCGGGCGTAACAGCAGTTCGGCCAGCGAGGCCAGCCAGGCCACCAGCAGGGCCAGGGCGACGGTGAGGACCGCCCCCAGCACCAGCACCGGCGTGCGCCGGCCGGTGATCCCGGCGGTGATCAGGACGCCCAGGCCGCCGCCCCCGCCGAAGGCGGCCAGGGTGGCGGTGCCGACGTTCAGGACCAGGGCCGTGCGCACCCCGGCGAGGAGGAGCGGGACGGCCAGGAGCGGTTCCCCACGGGCCGGCACGCCCAGTGGGGGCATGCCGGTGCCGGGGGCCGCCTCCAGCGGCGTCGGGTCGTCGGCCCGCAGGCCCGCGACGGTGTGGGAGAGCACCGGCAGCACGGCGTAGGCGATCATGCCGACGAGGACGGCCCGGCGGCCGGCGCCCAGCCAGATCACCGGCAGCGCCAGCAGGCCGATCGCGGGCGTCGCCCGGCCCGCGAGGGTGAACGCCGACACGGCCGGGGAGGCCCCGCGCAGCGCCGGCCGGGTCAGCAGGACGCCCAGGGGGATCGCGATGAGCAGCACGAAGAACGTCGAGATCACAGTCAGTTCGACGTGCTGCCCCAGTGCCTCGGTCACCTGCCCGTCGGAGAGCGCGCTCCGGGACGGCGCGTCCAGGTCGGCCCGCGTGAACCACAGCCAGGTCGCGGACAGGAGGACGGTCAGCGCCCCGGGCAGGAGCGTCAGCTTCCGCCACGTCACGCGGGGGGCGCCCGCGACCGGGGACCCGGGTGCGGCGGTCATCGTCCCGGGCGTGTGCCGCGCGCCGGGCGTGCGCCGCCGGGCGGGTGACTCAGGCACGCGTCCCCCCGGAGACGGTGAGCCGCCCGATCAGGACGTACCCGGCGTCGAACAGCAGCGCGAGGAGGGCGATCAGGAGGGTGCCCGCGAGCACCTGGTTGAGGGCGTCGCCGCTGTCCGGCGAGGCGATCCCGCGGAAGATCAGGTGACCGAGACCGGGGCCGGAGGCGCACGCGGCGACGGCGGCGATGCCCATCAGCATCCGTGTGGAGACCCGGATCCCGGTGAGGATCGGCGGCCAGGCCAGCGGCAGCTCCACCCGGGCCAGCCGGGCCGCCCGCGACATGCCGGTGCCGGCGGCCGCGTCCACCAGCGCGGGATCGAGCCCGCGCAGCCCGACGACCGCGTTCCGCGCGATCGGCAGCAGTCCGTACAGCGTCAGCGCGATCGCCGTCGGCGCCGCCCCGAGCCCCACGACCGGGACCAGCAGGCCGATCACGGCCAGCGACGGGACGGTCAGCAGGGTGGAGGCAGCGGTCGTGGCCAGGGCGCCCGCCCGGTCGCTGCGGCAGGCCGCCGCCCCGATCAGCACGCCGATCACGGTCGCCGCCACCGTGCACTGGAAGACCACGCTCGCGTGCTGGTACGCGTCGGCGAGCAGGTGCTGGTGGCGGCTGCCCAGGTACTCCCAGAAGTTCACGTCCGCTCACCCCAGCTCGGCCACGCCCGCCCGGTCGGTCCGGCGCCGGGTCCGTCCGGCGGCCCCGGCCCGGACCGGCTCAGTCCGGTCCGTCCGGGTCCCCGCCCGGCGGTTCGAGGAGCGCGGCCTGCTCCACCAGCGGGATGATCCGCAGCGGAACGGGGTTCTCCATCACGATCGCCGTGGCGGCCCGGACGATGCCATCAAAACCGACGACCCGGTCGATCACCCGTTGGAGATCGGCGTTGGAGCGGGCCACCAGCCGGCACAGCATGTCCCCGCTGCCGGTCGTGGTGTGCAGCTCCAGGACCTCCGGAACGGTCGCCAAGTGCGCCCGGACATCGGCCCCTTGACCCTGCCGGATCTCCAGCGTCGCGAACGCCGTGACCGGGTAGCCGAGGGCCGCCGGATCCACCTGGGGGCCGAAGCCGCGGATGACTCCGTTCGACTGAAGGCGGTCCAGCCGCGCCTGCGCCGTTCCCCGCGCCACCCCCAGCCGCCGGGACATCTCCAGCACCCCGATCCGGGGCTCGCGCGCGAGGAGCAGGATGATCCGGCCGTCCAGCCGGTCGATCGCCATGGAGGTCTCCGCTTCTGGTCGCCCGGCCACCCGGTCGCCCGGCCACCCGGTCGCCCGGCCACCCGGTCGCCCGGCCATCCGGTCGCCCGGCGGTCCGGCTGCTCGGCCGCCCGTTCGTCTGGTCATCCTGTACAGAAAGTCCGCCGATCACGGCAGGTCGCTGGACAGCATGCCCAGTGGACGAGCGAACTATTGCGCACCTTGCAGAGCTGGCTCACCCTGCACCCATGACGCAGACCACACACCACGCTCCCGACCCGACCGCCCGGCAGGCCGATCCCTTCCCGGTCAAGGGAATGGACGCGGTCGTCTTCGCCGTGGGCAACGCCAAGCAGGCGGCGCACTACTACTCCACCGCCTTCGGCATGAAGCTGGTCGCCTACTCCGGACCGGAGAACGGCATCCGCGAGACCGCGAGCTACGTCCTGGAGAGCGGCTCCGCCCGCTTCGTCCTCACCTCGGTGATCAAGCAGTCCACCGAGCAGGGCGCCTTCCTCGCCGAGCACGTGGCCGCCCACGGCGACGGCGTCGTCGACCTCGCCCTCGAGGTCCCGGACGCGCGCGCCGCGTTCGCCTACGCCGTCGAGCACGGGGCCCGCCCGCTCGCCGAACCGTACGAGCTGAAGGACGAGCACGGCACCGTCGTCCTCGCCGCGATCGCCACGTACGGCGAGACCCGGCACACCCTCGTCGAGCGCACCGGCTACGACGGGCCCTACCTGCCCGGCTTCGTCGCCGCCGACCCGATCGTGGAACCGCCCGCCCGGCGCTCCTTCCAGGCCATCGACCACTGCGTCGGCAACGTCGAACTCGGCCGGATGAACGAGTGGGTCGCGTTCTACAACAAGGTCATGGGCTTCACGAACATGAAGGAGTTCGTGGGCGACGACATCGCCACCGAGTACAGCGCGCTGATGTCGAAGGTGGTGGCCGACGGCACCCTGAAGGTCAAGTTCCCGATCAACGAGCCCGCCGTCGCCAAGAAGAAGTCCCAGATCGACGAGTACCTCGAGTTCTACGGCGGCGCCGGCGTCCAGCACATCGCGCTCAACAGCAACGACATCGTGCACACGGTCCGCCAGATGCGCGCGGCCGGCGTGAGCTTCCTGGACACCCCGGACTCGTACTACGACACCCTCGGTGAGTGGGCCGGCGAGACCCGGGTGCCGGTCGAGACGCTGCGCGAGCTGAAGATCCTGGTCGACCGGGACGAGGACGGCTACCTGCTGCAGATCTTCACCAAGCCGGTCCAGGACCGGCCGACCGTGTTCTTCGAGATCATCGAGCGGCACGGCTCCATGGGCTTCGGCAAGGGCAACTTCAAGGCCCTCTTCGAGGCGATCGAGCGGGAGCAGGAACGCCGCGGCAACCTGTGACCGGATGACGGCGGCACCGGGCCGGCGGGGCCGGCACCGGAACCGGCGGGGGCCGGGC
>NZ_LIRG01000352.1:7110-7526 GCF_001419695.1 Streptomyces prasinopilosus | reverse complement strand
GGCCGGGCGCGGCCAGCGGGCTCTCCATCGAGTCCAGCAGGGCGTCGATGCCCCCCTCGGGGAGCTTCACGAAGGCCGTGGCGCCGTCGTCGTAGTCCCCCTGGGGCAGCGGGTCCCAGCGGCTGCCGCCGCCCCGGGACGTACCGGACGTGCCCTCCGCGTGCTGGTCGTCGGTCACGACAGCGCCCTCCCCAGTGCTCGTCGGGCCAGTGCGGCGACGGTGCGCCGCAGGTGCAGTACCGCGGGCGGCAGCGGCTGGACGGAGCCGTCCTCGCCGGGGACCGGGTCGGGGATGCAGGCCGCGGCGACGTACTCCCCGAACGCGTTCAGCGCCTCCGGCACGAGCGCGCGGTTGTTGTCCCAGTCGATGAGCTGGGCGACCCACTGCTCGGCGTCCAGGGGCCGCAGCGCCATCG
>NZ_LIRG01000352.1:0-7095 GCF_001419695.1 Streptomyces prasinopilosus | reverse complement strand
CGGGGCCGGTGCGGCCGGTGGCCTTCAGGAAGACCTGCGGGGCGTGCAGCAGCGGCACGCGCACGTAGCCGATGAGTTCGCCGGCCCGCAGCATGTCCATCCCGGCCAGCAGGTGCGAGACCGGGATCTCGCGGCGGGCTCCGCCCTGGCCCGCGATGATCAGCGTCGCCTCGAGCGCGGCCAGCACGGGCAGCGAGTCGCCGGTCGGGGCGGCGGAGGCGATGTTGCCGCCCAGGGTGCCCGCGTTGCGGATGTGCGGTGGTCCGGCGGCCCGCGCGGAGGCGGCGAGCGCCGGGATGAGCGCGGCGAAGTCGGGGCGGCCCATGCGGGCGTGGGTGAGACCGGCGCCGAGCAGCGCGTGGCCGTCCTGGTACTGCCAGCCGCGGATCTCGCTGATCCGGCCGAGGCCGACCAGCGCCGTCGGTCTGAGCTGACCGGAGTTGACGGCGGCCATCAGATCGGTGCCGCCCGCGACGGGCACGGCGGCGGGCATGGCGGTGAGCGCCGCCACCGCCTCGTCCAGCGTCGTGGGCAGCGTCACGGCCTGCGCCGCCTGCGGTGCGTGCGTGCTCAAAACCGGCTGCCCCTTCCCGCGGCCCCACCTGGTCCCACCTGTTGCAGCCGTACGGTACGACCTGACAGGGCGGACGTGGCAACTCTGGCACATCTTCGCGGGTGCCGAAGACAGGGGTCCGCTAGGAGGTGTTCACCCGCCTCGCGGACCACTTGACCCGTTTTCCGACATCATCTCCCATGTGATCGAACAGGCACGGTTCGACGGTTCCTGCCCCCTTTCCGTACGGACTGTCAGGGATGGGGCGGACTTCCGCGCATGTGCCGGACCGGCGGCGCACGCCGCCGGTCCGGTGCACGCCGCCGGTCCGGTGCACGCCGTCGGTCCGGGGGCGCCGTCGGTCCGGGGGCGCCACGGGCCCGCGGGACCGGCCGGCCACCGGCCACCGGCTACCGGTGCGGGGGCGGGCCGTCCAGGGGGCGGCCCAGCACGCCGGGGCGCCGCTGCCAGGGCAGTGGTCCGGTGGGCGGGCGGTAGGCGACGCCGAGGGCGTCGAGCCGCCGGTAGTGGGCGGCCATCCGCCGCTCGAAGTCCGCGAAGTCCCGTTCCGCGGGGGCGGGCAGCGCGCTCCAGGCGACCTCGGCGAGGGCGGCGAGCCGGGGGAAGACCTGGTAGTCCACCCTCGCCTGGTCCTCCGTCACCTCGGACCAGGCGTTGGCCTGGGTGCCGAGCACCCGCCCGGCCTCCTCGGGGGTCAGCTCCGCCGGGACGGGTTCGAACCGGTAGACGTCCTCCAGGGTGCGCACGTACCCGATCGGCACGGGCTCCTCGGGGCCCGCGTCCTGGCGGTGGTCCAGGTACACGTGCTGTTCGGGGCACATGACCACGTCGTGCCCCGCGCGGGCGGCGGCGATCCCGCCGCCGTAGCCGCGCCAGGAGGACACGGCGGCGCCCGGGGGCAGGCCGCCCTGGAGGATCTCGTCCCAGCCGATCAGGCGGCGGCCCCGTTCGGCGAGCCAGCCGGCGAAGTGCCCGGTGAACCAGGACTGGAGGGCGTCCTCGTCGGCCAGGCCGAGGGCGGCGATCCTTTTCTGCGCCGTGTCCGACGCGCGCCACTGGTCCTTCGGGCATTCGTCGCCGCCGATGTGGACGAACGCCGAATGTCCCCGGGGGCCCGTGGCGTCGGCGGGAAAGAGTTCGAGGACTTCCTCGAGCACTCCTTCGTAGAAGCGCAGGGTGGTGTCGGTGGGGGTGAGGACGTTCGGATTGATCCCCCAGGTGTCCCAGACGGTCAGCGAGGCGGTGTCGACGACGTCGGTGTTGCCGAGTTCCGGATACGCGGCGATGGCGGCCTGCGAGTGGCCGGGCACGTCGATTTCGGGGACGACGGAGATATGCCGCTCGGCCGCGTAGGCGACGATCTCCTGGATGTCGTCCCGGGTGTAGTGGCCGCCGTGCGGTGTGTCGTTCCACAGGGGCGAGGCGCGGTGGCCGATTTTCGTCCGGGCGCGCCAGGAGCCGACCTCCGTCAGCCGGGGGTACCGCTCGATCTCGATGCGCCAGCCCTGGTCGTCCGTCAGGTGGAAGTGCAGGACGTTGAGTTTGTGCGCGGCCATCAGATCGAGATAGCGCAGCACGCCTTCCTTGGGCATGAAGTGCCGGGCGACGTCGAGCATGAGGCCGCGCCAGCGGAAGCGGGGGGCGTCCTCGATCGTGGCGTGCGGCACGGTCCGGGCCCGGTCGCGGCCGAGCGGGGCCCTGCGGTACGCGTCGGGGCCGAGGAGCTGCCGCAGCGTCTGGGCGCCCCGGAAGGCGCCGGCCGCGTCGCCGCCCTCGATCAGGACGCCGTCGTGGTCGCTGACGAGGCGGTAGGCCTCGGGGCCGAGCCCGGGGTCGAGCGCGAGCCCGATGCCGCCGGCGGTGTCGCGGGGCCCCCGGCCCTCGCGCAGCGGCAGGCCGGTGGCCTGCCGGAGCACGGCGCCCAGCCAGTGGCCGGCGCCCTCCGTCCCGGGGCCGGCGTACAGCCGGGAGCGCTCCGTCAGCCGCACCTCGCCGTCCCCGGCGACGACGCCGCGGGGTGCGGGGACCAGTTCCGTCAGGGATGTCACGTCACTCCTTCACCGCGCCGCCCAGTCCGGAGACCAGGCGCCGCTGTACGAGTACGAAGAAGACCAGCACCGGAACCGTCATCACCGTGGACGCCGCCATCACGCCGCCCCAGTCGGGGTCGTCCGGTTTGTAGAAGACCAGCAGGGCCATCGGCAGTGTCGACTGCGAGATGTCGCTGATGATGAAGGACTTGGCGAACAGGAAGTCGTTCCAGGCGGAGATGAAGGAGAACACGCTGGTGGCCACCAGCCCCGGCAGAACGAGCGGGAAAAGGATCTGCCACAGGAACCGCGCGCGGCTCGCGCCGTCGATGTACGCGGCCTCCTCCAGCGCCTCGGGAACGGCTTTCACGAATCCCCGCAGCATCCAGATCGCGAACGGCAGGGAGAACGCGATGTGCGGCAGGATCAGCGACCACAGCGTGTTCAGCCGGCCCGCGTCCCGCATGAGGAAGAACAGCGGGATCGTCAGCGCTTCCACGGGCACCATCTGGGCCACCAGAAACATGATCAGCAAAGTGGTCCGCATGCGGAACCGGAATCGCGTCACGGCGGTCGCCGCGAGAAAGGCGATCAGCGCGGAGGCGAGCACCACGGCGACCGCGACGACCACGCTGTTGAGGAAGTACCGGCCGAATTCCGCCTGCCCGAAGACCCGCCGGAAGGAATCCAGGGTGGGGGTCAGGGTCCACGGCCGGGGCCGGTCCGACTCGATCTCGCCGGCCGGTTTGAAGGCGCTCAGCACCATCCAGTACAGCGGGAAGGCCACCACCGCCGCGACCGCCAGCGCGGCCGCCCCGGCGACCGGCCGCCGCGGACGCCGCACGGACCCGCGCACGGCCTTCGTCCGGCGCGTCGCGTCCCGGCTCACGAGGGTCACAGTTCCTCCCCCTGGCGGCGCAGCAGCCGCAGGTACACCAGCGTGACGGCGAGCAGGACCAGCAGCATCACCACGCCGATCGCGGCGCCGAGTCCGTACTGCGAGGACGCGAACGCCTTCTGGTACGCGTAGACGTTGAGGACCAGGTTCTGGCCGGCGATGCCGCCCCCGCCCGTCATGACGTAGATCTGGGTGAAGACCTTGAAGTCCCAGATCACCGACTGGACGGTGACGACGACCAGGATCGGCCGGAGCATCGGGGCGAGCACCGAGCGCCACACGCGCCACTGCGAGGCGCCGTCCAGGGCGGCGGCCTCCAGCACCTCGGCGGGCACGGCCCGGATGCCGGCGTAGACGGTGATCATCACGAACGGGAAGGAGCACCAGACGACTTCGAGCAGGACGAGGAGGAAGGCGCTGTACCTCCCGTACGTCCATGAGTGGTCGCCGAGGCCCAGGATCCGGTTCACCGGGCCGAAGTCGGCGTCGAAGAGGAGCAGCCAGACCGTGGAGCCGGTGACGGCCGGGGTCGCCCAGGCGCCGAGCCCGGCCAGCATCAGCGCGAGCCGGGGCACGGCGCTCACCCGGGTGAGCAGCACGGCGAGCGCGCAGCCCACGGCCAGGGTGGAGACCACGCAGGCCGCCGCGAACAGGACGGTGGTGAGCAGCACCTGCCGGAACTGCTCGTCGGCGAGGAGTTCCCGGTAGTTGCCCAGGCCCTGGAAGGTGGCCGGTTCGCCGCCGCTGACCTGTGCCTGGGTGTAGCGGAAGAGCGAGATCACGCCGAGCTGCTGGACGGGGTAGGCGAGCAGCCCGCCGAGGACGACGAGGGCGGGGGCCAGGTAGAGCCAGGGGGTGAGGCCGGCGCCGCGGGTGCGGCCCCGGCCCCGCGGGGGCCGCGGTGTGCGGGGCGGGGCGGCCACGCGGGGCGCGGGACGCCCCCGCACGGCCACCGTGTCCTGTGCGGTCACCGGGTCAGCCCACCGAGCCGAACGCCTCGTTCATCTTCTTCGCCGCGTCCCCGGCGGCGGCGCCCACGTCCTTCTTGCCGCTGACGACCTCCTGGAACATGGTGGGCAGCACCTGCGAGGCGTCGATCTGCGCCCAGGCGGGCGAGGCGGGCACGAATTTGGTGTCGGCGGCGAGGGTCTCGACGAACGGCTTCAGGAACGGCTCCTCGGCCGCCGCCCGCTGCCGCACGTCCGAGAAGGTCGGCAGGAATCCCATCGCGTCGAACAGTTCGCCCTGTGCCTCCTTCGAGGCGAGCCGCCGCATCAGGTCGACGGCGAGGGTGCGGTGCGAGGTCGACTTCAGGACGCCGAGGTTGTTCCCGCCCGCGAAGGCGGGGGCGACGGAGCCGGGTTTCACGCCCGGCAGCGGCACGACGGCGTAGTCGCCCTTCACCGTTCCGGCCTCGACCGCCGCGCGGCTGAAGTCGCCGGCGATCGCCATGGCGGCCTTGCCCGAGGCGAAGGCGGTCACGGTGTCGTTGCCGCCCATGCCGGCGCACTTGGCGGCCGGGCAGTTGTCGTCGCCGAAGAGGGAGGTGTACGCCTCGATGCCCTTGCGGGCGGCGGGGGTGTCGATCGCGGAGGCGTAGGAGCCGCCCTTGCCGGTGGCGAGTTCGCCGCCGTGGGCCCAGAGGAACGGCATCGCGCCGTAGGTGTAGGCGCCGCCGACGGCGATGCCGTACAGGTCCGGCCTCGCGGCGCGGATCTCCCGCGCGGTGGAGATGAGTTCGGCCTGCGAGGCGGGGGGTTCGAGGCCGAGTTCGTCGAAGACGTCCGTGCGGTAGTAGAGGGCGCGGACGCCCACGAAGTACGGCGCCCCGTAGACCCGGCCGTCGACGGTGACCGACTGCCGGGCGGTCGGGTCGGTGTCCTTGGCCTCGTCCCAGGCGCCGAACTCCTCGGTGACGTCGGCGAGTCCGCCGTCCTTCACGTAGCCGGCGGTGTCCGTGTTGCCGTACTCGACGAGGTCGGGCGCGGACTTCGGGTCGTTGAAGGCGGCCTTGATGCGCTCGGCGCGGGTCTCGACCGGGATGTACTCGACGGTGACCTCGGTGCCGTCGTGCGCCTTCTCGAATCCGGCGACGACGGACTCGACGGCCTTCTCCTTGGGTGCGTTGTTCACCTCCCGGAAGAGCCAGACGCGTAAGGTTCCGGTCTTCTCGTCCTTGCCGGAGGAGGAGTCCCCGGAGGTCTGGGGCGCGCAGGCGGCGGTGGCGAGGACGGCCGCGAGGGCGACCAGGCGGACGGACAGCTTCATGGACTGCATCCTCCGATGAAGCGTTGCATCATGTGCAACGCTGGTTTCGCTGTGCACAACAACAACACCGGAGGCTAGGCACTGGGTGAACGGGCCCACAAGAGGTCTCCACCACTCTGTGACCGGCGGACGCGTTCCGCGGCCCGCCGCGGACAGCACAAAGGCCCCCAAGGCGCACACAACGCGCCTGGGGGCCCGGGGCGGGCGCGGCTACCGGGCGCCCTTGCCCTTGCCGCCGCTGCCGCTCTTGCCCTTGTCGTCGTCGCCGCCGCTCATGGACTCGTAGATCTCCTTGCACAGGGGGCAGACCGGGTACTTCTTCGGGTCCCGGCCGGGCACCCACACCTTGCCGCACAGCGCCACGACGGGCGTGCCGTCGAGAGCGCTCGCCATGATCTTGTCCTTCTGGACGTAGTGGGCGTAGCGCTCGTGGTCGCCGTCGCCGTGGGAGGTCTGCGGCGTCGGCTCTACGAGGGTCCCCGTACCAGTCCCGCGCTCGGGCTCAAGAGTGCTCATGGGGCAAGGGTACTGAAGCTCACACGCATCAGTTGAGCGAAGGGTCGTCCGGATAGGTGGCCACCATCGCCAGCTCGCTGCGCTGGCGGCGCAGCACCTCGCGCCAGAGCCGCTCCGGCACCGGGTGGGCGATGTCGCCGGGCTCCGACTCCACGACGTACCAGGCGCCCTCCGCCAGCTCGTCCTCCAGCTGGCCGGGGCCCCAGCCCGCGTACCCGGCGAAGATGCGCAGCGAGCCGAGGTCGGCCGCGAGCAGCTCCGGCGGCGCCTCCAGGTCGACCAGCCCGATCGCCCCGTGGACGCGGCGCCAGCCCGGCGGGGCGTCCCCGCCCCCCGCCCCGCCGGGGACGACGGCGACGCCGAGGGCCGAGTCCAGCGACACCGGGCCGCCCTGGAAGACGACCCCGGGCTCGCCGGCCAGGTCCGCCCAGCCCTCCAGGACGTCCCCCACGCCCACCGGGGTCGGGCGGTTGAGCACGACGCCGAGGGACCCCTCCTCGTCGTGGTCGAGGAGGAGGACGACCGCACGGTCGAAGTTCGGGTCCGCCAGG
Organism: Streptomyces prasinopilosus; assembly: GCF_001419695.1. Lineage (GTDB taxonomy): Bacteria > Actinomycetota > Actinomycetes > Streptomycetales > Streptomycetaceae > Streptomyces > Streptomyces prasinopilosus. The sequence continues at coordinate 258 of NZ_LIRG01000352.1, read as the reverse complement.
GCGGGCGTGGCCACGAGCAGCCGCCCTGTGAGCGAGGACACCTCGGTCATGCCAGACATGATCCCGCATCTTCCCCGCCCGTGGGGAGGCAATCGGGGTACGGGGGTGAACGCGGCCGCCCGGTCCGCGAGCGGCCTGGTGGGGCGCCGCCCGGAACGGGCCGCGCCCGCCCGGCGGGCGTACGGGGGACCCCCGGCGCACGGCGCCGGCGGTGACCCGGAGTGTCCGGGGGGAAACCGCCCGTGCAGCGGCGGGCCC
>NZ_LIRG01000351.1 GCF_001419695.1 Streptomyces prasinopilosus | reverse complement strand
CGTACTCCCGCCCGTCGGCGTCGGTCAGGTACGGGCCGGTGCCGGACACCATGAACCGGGGCGTGCCGCCGACGGGCGGGAGTACGTCGACCTCGTCTGCTCCTGGGGACCGATGATCCTCGGGCACGCGCACCCCGAGGTGGTCGCCGCCGTGCAGGACGCCGTCGCACGCGGCACCTCCTTCGGCACGCCCGGCGAGGGCGAGGTCGCGCTCGCCGAGGAGATGGTCGCCCGGATCGAGCCGCTGGAGCAGGTGCGGCTGGTGTCCAGCGGTACCGAGGCCACCATGTCGGCCATCCGGCTCGCCCGCGGCTTCACGCGGCGCGCCAAGGTGATCAAGTTCGCCGGGTGCTACCACGGCCACGTCGACGCGCTGCTCGCCGCCGCCGGATCGGGCGTCGCCACCTTCGCCCTGCCGGACACCCCCGGCGTCACCGGCGCCCAGGCCGGCGACACGATCGTCCTGCCCTACAACGACCTCGACGCCGTACGCGCCGCCTTCGCCGCGCACCCCGGCGAGATCGCCTGCGTGATCACCGAGGCGTCCCCGGGCAACATGGGCGTCGTGCCGCCGCTGCCCGGGTTCAACCAGGGGCTCAAGGACGCCTGCGCCGCGAACGGCGCGCTGTACATCTCCGACGAGGTCATGACCGGGTTCCGCACCAGCCGCGCCGGATGGTTCGGCGTCGACGGCGTGCGGCCCGACCTGATGACCTTCGGCAAGGTGATGGGCGGCGGCTTCCCGGCCGCGGCCTTCGGCGGCCGGGCCGACGTCATGGCCCACCTCGCCCCCGCCGGGCCCGTCTACCAGGCCGGCACCCTCTCCGGGAACCCCGTAGCCACCGCCGCCGGACTCGCCCAGCTGCGGCTGCTCGACGACGCCGCGTACGAGAAGGTCGACGCCGCCTCGGAGCGGATCCGGTCCCTCGTCACCGACGCGCTCACCAAGGAGGGCGTCGCGCACACGCTGCAGAACGCCTCCAACATGTTCTCCGTCTTCTTCACCGACCGGCCGGTGAGGAACTACGAGGACGCCAAGACGCAGGAGTCGTTCCGCTACACCGCCTTCTTCCACTCCCTCCTGGAGAGCGGCGTCTACCTGCCGCCCTCGTCCTTCGAGTCCTGGTTCGTGTCCACCGCGCACGACGACCGGGCCGTCCAGCGCATCGCCGACGCCCTCCCCGCGGCGGCCCGCGCGGCGGCGGAGGCGACGGCATGAGCGGCGGCACGGACAAGAGCACGGGCAACGGTGACCTCACCGTCGTCCACCTCATGCGGCACGGCGAGGTCCACAACCCGGAGGGCGTCCTCTACGGCCGGCTCCCCGGCTACCGGCTCTCCGAACTGGGCCGGCGGATGGCCAACCGGGTCGGCGAGCACCTCGCCTCCCGCGACATCGTCCACGTCGGCGCCTCCTCGCTGGAGCGGGCCCAGGAGACGGCCCAGCCCATCGCCAAGCCGCACGGTCTGGACGTCGCCACCGACGACCGGCTCCTCGAGGCGGAGAACGTCTTCCAGGGCAAGACCTTCGGCGTCGGCGACGGGGCGCTGCGCCGGCCCGAGAACTGGAAGCACCTCGTCAACCCGTTCAAGCCGTCCTGGGGCGAGCCGTACATCGCGCAGGTCGTCCGCATGATGGGCGCGCTCGACGCGGCGAAGGACGCGGCGCGCGGGCACGAGGCGGTGCTGGTCAGCCATCAGCTGCCGATCTGGATCGTGCGGTCCTACGTCGAGAAGCGGCGGCTGTGGCACGACCCGCGCAAGCGTCAGTGCACCCTCGCCTCGCTGACCACCTTCACCTACCTGGGCGACAAGATCGTCTCCGTCGGCTACAGCGAGCCGGCCCGCGACCTCGTCCCCGCCCACCTCCTCGCCGGCGCCAAGCCGGTGAAGGGCAAGGACGCCCCCCGGGGCAAGGCCTTCGGGGCCTAGGGCGTGTTCCGAAAGTCCCTCCTGCCCCGCGACGCCCGGCACGGCGCCTCGCCGCGTTGTCGGGATCGCCCGCGTACGCCCCGTACGCGGGCGACCCTCCGCCGTGCGATGCACCGCACCCGACGCCGCGGGGCCCGCCCTTCGGGCGGACGGCGCTCCTTTCGCAACACGCCCTAGCCTCCGGGACCCGGCGCGGCACGCCCGTCCGGGCCGCGCCGGGTGTGCCGTCCGGCACGTCGCGCGGGGGGAGGGAGAGGGCGGTGGCGTCCGCACGGCCTCCGTCCGGCAGTCCACCGGCCGGCTGGACGTGCGGAAGCCCGGGGTGCCGGAGCGGTCGCGCACCCCGGGGCCGGGCAGGAACCGGCCGGGGGCCGGAAGAACTCCCCGGACGGCTCCGACGGCTCCGACGGCTCCGGTGGTTCCGGCGGATCCGACGACTCCCGTGGTTCCGGTGGTTCCGGTGACACAGGCGGCCCCGCGGGTGCGGGTGCGGGTGCGGGTGCGGGCACGGGGACCGGGGCGGGCGCCGGCGCGGAGGTCGTGAGCGGCGCCTGATATGCGGGATTCCACCCACAAGGGGGGTGCCCGAGATCCCCGGAACGGACATGCGAAACTTTTCACATGAGTGCCGTCAGCCGTGCCCCCCAGCGCTCGAACAGCGCCACCGGCGTCCAGGACACCGGCGTCCGTGACCTCCACGCGCGCCCCCCGCGCCTCCGTGCCCGTCGCCGTGCCGTCGTGACCGCGGGCACCGCGGCGGCCGCCCTGCTGCTCACCGCGTGCGGTTCCGGCGGAGCGTCGGACGGGGGCGGCAACACCAACTTCGTCACCGGCACCGACGGCATCGCCACCGCCGACAAGGGCGAGCGCGCCACCGCGCCCGAGCTGTCCGGCAAGACCCTCGAGGGCGAGCCCCTCGACGTCGCCGACTTCCGGGGCAAGGTCGTCGTCCTCAACGTGTGGGGCTCCTGGTGCAACCCGTGCCGCGCGGAGGCCAAGTACTTCGCCAAGGTGTCCGAGGAGTACGCCGACCGGGGCGTGCAGTTCGTCGGCATCAACACCCGGGACAGCAGCGCCGGCTCGGCCCTCGCCTTCGAGAAGGACTTCGGCATCACCTACCCGAGCCTGTACGACCCCACGGGCAAGCTGATGCTCCGCTTCGAGAAGGGCACCCTGAACCCGCAGGCGATCCCCTCCACCCTGATCCTGGACCGGGACGGGGGGATCGCGGCCCGCTCGCTGACCGCGCTCAGCGAGGAGCGGCTGCTGAAGATGCTCGAGCCGGTCCTCGCGGAGAAGTGACGTGACCGTCCTCACCACGCTCGCGGCCGAGGCGGGCGCCCTCTCCGCCGGGACGGCGCACCTCGCCGCCGACCGGGTCTACAACGGCACGGTGCTCAACGGCGCCCTGCTGGTGGCGCTGCCCATCGCCCTGCTCGGCGGGCTCGTTTCCTTCTTCTCCCCCTGCGTGCTGCCGCTGGTCCCCGGCTACCTCTCCTACGTCACCGGGGTGTCCGGCACCGACCTGGCGGAGGCCCGGCGCGGCCGGATGGTCGCCGGCGCCTCGCTCTTCGTCCTCGGCTTCACCGTCGTGTTCGTCTCCGGCGGCGCCTTCTTCGGCTACTTCGGGCAGACGCTGCAGGAGCAGTCGGGCATCCTCACCAAGGTGCTCGGCGTCTTCATGATCCTCATGGGCGTCTTCTTCATGGGGATGATGCCCTGGCTGACGCAGCGCGAGTTCCGCTTCCACCGGCGTCCGGCGGCCGGCCTGGCCGGCGCACCCGTCCTCGGTGCCCTCTTCGGCATCGGCTGGACGCCCTGCATCGGCCCCACCCTCGCCTCCGTGCTGACGCTCTCCGCACAGCAGGAGAGCGCCGGACGCGGGGCCGTCCTGACCGTCGCGTACTGTCTGGGACTGGGTCTGCCCTTCGTCCTGGCGGCCGTGGCCTTCCGCAAGGCGCTCGGCGCCTTCGGCTGGGTCAAGCGGCACTACGTCTGGGTCATGCGGATCGGCGGCACGATGATGATCGTGACCGGCGTGCTGCTGCTCACCGGCGTGTGGGACAGCCTCGTGGTGGAGATGCAGACCTGGTCCAACGGCTTCACTGTGGGGATCTGACGGCGATGAGCACGACATCCGAAACCGACCCGGAGCGCACCCCGGCGGGACCCGGGGGCGCCGCGTCCGACGCGGCCGCCCGGGAGCGGGAACAGGACCGGGACCTGAGCGCGGCCGGCTCCCAGCTGTCCACCGCCCCCAAGGAGGACCTGCCGAACCTGCCCGCCCTGGGCGTCCTCGGCTGGGTCCGCTGGTTCTGGCGGCAGCTCACCTCCATGCGGGTCGCGCTGCTGCTGCTCCTGCTGCTGTCGCTCGCCGCGATCCCCGGCTCGCTCATCCCGCAGAACGGGGTCGACCGGACCCGGGTCGCCGATTTCCGCGAGCAGCACGAGTTCCTCGCCCCGATCTACGACAAGCTCGGCCTGTTCGACGTCTACAGCTCGGTGTGGTTCTCGGCGGTCTACATCCTGCTGTTCATCTCCCTCATCGGCTGCATCGCGCCCCGCACCTGGCAGTTCGTGGGCCAGCTGCGCGGCCGCCCGCCGGGCGCCCCCAAGCGCCTGACCCGGCTGCCCGCGTACACCACCTGGCGCACCGAGGCCGATCCCGGGCAGGTCCGCGAGGCGGCGCTCGCCCTGCTGCGCAGGCGCCGCTTCCGCGCCCACCTCGCCGGGGACGCCGTCGCCGCCGAGAAGGGCTACCTGCGCGAGGTCGGCAACCTCGCCTTCCACCTCGCCCTGATCGTGATGCTGATCGCCTTCGCCTGGGGACAGCTGTTCAAGTTCGAGGGCAACAAGCTGATCGTCGAGGGCCAGGGCTTCTCCAACGCGATCCCGCAGTACGACGACCGCAAGTACGGCAACCTCTTCTCCGTCGACGAGGACCTCGAACCGTTCAGCTTCGACCTGAAGGAATTCAAGGGCACCTACGAGCGCACCGGCCCCAACAGGGGCACTCCGCGCACCTACGAGGCCGACCTCACCTACAGCGAGGGCGCCTACGGCGAGGAGAAGAAGACCACCGTCAAGGTCAACGAGCCGCTGCGGATCGGCGACGCCAAGGTCTACCTCGTCAGCCACGGCTACGCGCCCGTGGTCACCGTCCGCGACGGCGACGGCAAGGTGGTCTTCAAGGACGCCGTGCCGCTGCTGCCGCTGGACTCCAACGTCACCTCCTCCGGTGTGGTCAAGGTCCTCGACGGCTACCGCAACGCCGAGGGCGAGCGGGAGCAGCTCGGCTTCAACGCCTTCTTCGTGCCGACCTTCGGGGGCTCGGAGAGCGGCACGATGCTCTCCCAGTTCCCGGGCCTCGACTATCCGGTGCTCGCCCTGTCCGCCTACCACGGCGACCTGAAGGCCGACTCGGGCATCCCGCAGAGCGTGTACCAGATGGACAAGACCAAGATGAAGGAGTTCAAGGACTCCGACGGCGAGCTGTTCAAGAAGATGCTGACGCCCGGCGAGACCATGACCCTCCCGGGCGGGGCGGGCACGGTCACCTTCGAGAAGGACGTCAAGGAGTGGGCCGGCTTCCAGATGGTCCAGGAGCCGGGCGGCGGCTGGGCCCTGGGCGGCGCCGTCGTCGCCATCGCCGGTCTGGCCGGCTCCCTGTTCATCCAGCGGCGCCGGGTGTGGGTGCGCGCGGTCGAGGGCCCCGACGGCGTCACCGTCGTCGAGATGGCCGGGCTCGGCCGCAGCGAGTCGGCCACCGTGCCCGAGGAACTCGGCGAGCTCGCCGGGATCCTCTACGACCGGGCCCCGGGCGTCCCGGAGCCCGAACCGTCCGCCGGGTCGTCCACATCGCCGGAGCCGTCCGAACCGTCCGGTTCGCCGGGTTCCCCCGATCCCTCCGATTCCCCCGATCCCCGAGCCGTACCTGCCGAAGGGGCTGAGAAGCCGTGACTCTCGCCGCCGCACCCGATCTGGTCACCGCCACGAGCCTGGCCGCCGCGCAGAACGAGAACCTCGCGGAGATCAGCAACGTCCTGATCTACTCCGCGATGGCGGTCTACACCTTGGCCTTCTTCGCGTACATCGCCGAATGGATCTTCGGCAGCCGCAGCAAGGTCGCCCGCACCGCCGCCGCGCTCACCCCCCGCGGGGAGGCCGCGAAGAAGGCCCCCGCCGTCACGGTGCGCAAGGAGGGCGGCACCGCCGTGCTGGAGCGGCCCAAGGTCGTCGTCCGGGCCGCGACCGGCACGCGGGACGTCCCCGACGGGCCGGGAGCCCACGGCGGGGACGAGCAGGGCGACCTCTTCGGGCGGGTCGCCGTCTCCCTGACCGTGCTCGCCTTCCTGGTCGAGTTCGGCGGTGTGCTCACCCGGGCGCTGTCCGTGCAGCGGGCGCCCTGGGGCAACATGTACGAGTTCAACATCACCTTCACCACGACCGCCGTCGGCGTGTACGTCCTGCTGCTGGCCCTGAAGAAGAACGTGCGCTGGCTCGGCCTGTTCCTGACCACCACGGTCCTCCTCGACCTCGGTCTGGCCGTCACCGTCCTGTACACCGAGAGCGACCAGCTGGTCCCCGCGCTCGACTCGTACTGGCTGTACATCCACGTCTCCACCGCGATCCTGTGCGGAGCGGTCTTCTACGTCGGCGCGGTCGGCACGATCCTGTACCTGTTCAAGGACTCCTACGAGAGCAAGCTCGCGCGCGGCGGCAGGCCCGGCGGCTTCGCCACCTCCGTCATGGAGCGGCTGCCCGCCTCCGCCTCGCTCGACAAGTTCGCCTACCGGGTCAACGCGGCCGTCTTCCCGCTGTGGACGTTCACGATCATCGCGGGCGCCATCTGGGCCGGCGACGCCTGGGGCCGCTACTGGGGCTGGGACCCCAAGGAGACCTGGTCCTTCATCACCTGGGTCGCCTACGCCTGCTACCTGCACGCCCGCGCCACCGCCGGCTGGAAGGGCCGCAAGGCCGCCTACCTGGCCCTGGCCGCCTTCGGCTGCTGGCTGTTCAACTACTACGGCGTGAACATCTTCGTCTCCGGCAAGCACTCCTACGCCGACGTCGGCATGAGCGCCCTCACCGCCATCGGCTTCTGAGCGGCGCCCCGAGGCACCGCCGGCGAAGGCCGGCCCCGCACCCCGGTCAACGGGGCCGGGGCCGGCCTTCGCCGTCCCCGGCGGGCTTCCCGTCACGTCCCCCGGCGGTGACCGAATCCAGGTAGGCGTGGAGGGCCCCCGCGCCCTCCAGCATCGCCCGCGTGCGCGCGGTGAGAGCCTCACCGCGCGCGGCGAGGGCCACCCGCAGTGCCTCGCTGCCGCCCTCCCGGCGCAGCCCGTCCAGCACCGGGCGGATCCGGTCGAACGGGTAGTGGCTGCCGCGCAGGGTGTGGACGAGCCGGGCGTCGCGGACGTCGGCCGGGTCGAACAGGCGGTACCCGGTGCCGCGTTCCCGCCGGGGCGCCAGCAGCCCGGCGGCCTCCCACACCCGCAGCGCCGACGTCCGTACGCCCAGCAGTCCGGCCACCTCCCCGATGCGCAGCGCGGGGCGGGACGACACGGGGGGCCCGGCACCGGCCGACGCCCGCAGGGCCTCGTCCGCGGCGCGCAGCGCCATCCGCTCCCCGTGCAGCGCGGCGTGCGCGGCGTCGACCAGCGCCAGCGCACCCGGCACGTCCTCGCCGTGCACCCGCCGCATCACCGGTGTCGCGGTCACCGGCCCGTACCCCCTCAGCAGCGCCCGGAACGCCAGCAGCGCCTGCCGGTGCGCCTCCTCGAACACCCGGTACCCGGACTCCGTCCGCACGGCGGGCGGCAGCACCCCGGACTCCTCGTAGTTCCGGATCTGCTGCGTCGACACCCCGGCCAGCCGGGCCAGGTCGACGGACCGCAACCGCACCCACCCCCCTCGCTCGTTCCTTCCCGCCTCCGAGCATGCCCTCACTCGAGTGGGTGGACATCACCGCCGGAACCGGATCCTGAGCCCTCGTCCTCCTACGCTCGACCCACCCGGGCCGTCACCACGCAGCGGCCCGTACCGCAACCGCCGAACGACGGTCGCCCGGCCCTGATCCGAACGGACCCCGTGGTCAGCACGGCACTGCGGGACGCCCCCGAAGACATCGCGGACCCCCTCGTCGAATTCACCGCACAAGGGCTGGGCAACCGCCCGGCCGAGCACCTCTGGAGGAATCTGGTGGCCGTGGACCTCTCCTTCTACAAGTCCTCCCTCTCCGAGGAGATCCGGGACGAAGGCCGTGCGCAAGGGCTTGAGCAGGGGCACCTGCAGCGGGCGGCCGAAGACGTGCTGCTCGTCCTCGAGCAGCGCGGTCTCGAGGTCACCGACGAGGTGCGCGGGCGGATCACCGGATGCGGTGACGCGGAGCTCCTCCGGGCCTGGCTCGCCCGGGCGGTCGTCGTGCCGGAGGCCGAGGACGTCTTCGAAGGCGAGTGACCCCGGCCCCCACGGATGCGGGCCGCGGCTCGCCCCCGACGGCGTGCGGTCCGCCCGCCCGCCCGACGGGGGACGGGAGGCCGGCGGTGCGGCGGTCGGGCGGCCGGCCGCCGGCGAAGCGATAGGGCCGGGCCGGCTCCCCCCGGTCCCGTTCCTCAGTCGGTCTCGGGCTTCTCGTCCCGTTCCCTGTCCTTGTCCTTGCTCGGGTCCGGATCCGGGTCGGTGGTCTTCCTCCCGGGCCCGTTCCTCTCCTCGCCGAGGGACTTCAGGAAGTCGGGGTTGTCGTCCGGGGCCACCCACTGCTGCCGGCCGCCGCCCCGGCTCCAGGCGGAGCCGGCGCCGGTGCCCGCGGGGTGCCGCTTCTTGCCGGCGATGATCCACGAGATCGAACCGACGAGCGGGAACAGCAGCACGAGGATCGCCCACAGCGGCTTGGGCATGTGACGGATGTCCTCGTCCTTCGTGCTGATGCAGTCGATGAACGCGTAGACGCTCAGGGCGAGGGGGACGAGGAACATCAGCACCCTGAGCATGGGCCTCTCCAGAGAAGGGTTCGTCGGGGGCCTCGGTACGGTCACGGCCCCCAGGTACAGGGCAAGGGTAGCCGCTCGGGGATACTTGACCCCATGGCTTACGACGATCTTCGCTCCCTGCTCAGGGCTCTGGACCGCGAGGGCGACCTCAAGCGCGTCAAGGCCGAGGTCGACCCGTACCTCGAGGTCGGTGAGATCGTCGACCGGGTGCAGAAGGCAGGCGGTCCCGCACTGCTCTTCGAGAACGTGCGCGGCTCGAGCATGCCCCTCGCGATGAACGTGTACGGCACCGACCGCCGGCTGCTGAAGGCGCTCGGCCTGAAGTCGTACACCGAGATCAGCGAGAAGATCGGCGGACTGCTCAAGCCCGAACTGCCGAACGGCTTCGTGGGCGTGCGCGAGGCGTTCGGCAAGCTCGGCTCGATGACCCACGTACCGCCGAAGAAGGTGAAGGACGCCCCCGTGCACGAGGTCGTCCTCCAGGGCGACGACGTGGACCTCGAACAGCTCCCCGCCCTGTTCACCTGGCCCAAGGACGGCGGCTCCTTCTTCAACCTGGGCCTCACCCACACCAAGCACCCCGAGACGGGCATCCGCAACCTCGGCCTGTACCGGCTCCAGCGCCACGACAAGCGCACCATCGGCATGCACTGGCAGATCCACAAGGACAGCCGCAACCACTACCAGGTGGCCGCCCGGCGCGGTGAGCGGCTGCCGGTCGCCATCGCCTTCGGCTGCCCGCCCGCCGTGACGTACGCCTCCACCGCCCCCCTCCCCGGCGACATCGACGAGTACCTCTTCGCCGGGTTCCTGCAGGGCAAGCGGATCGAGATGGTCGACTGCAAGACGGTCCCGCTCCAGGTGCCGGCGCACGCCGAGGTCGTCATCGAGGGCTGGCTGGAGCCGGGCGAGATGCTGCCCGAGGGGCCCTTCGGCGACCACACCGGGTTCTACACCCCGCAGGAACCGTTCCCCGCCCTGAAGATCGACTGCGTCACCATGCGCAGGCGCCCGCTGCTCCAGTCGATCGTCGTCGGCCGCCCGCCGACCGAGGACGGGCCCCTGGGCCGCGCGACGGAACGCTTCTTCCTGCCCCTCCTCAAGATCATCGTCCCGGACATCGTGGACTACCACCTCCCCGAGGCCGGCGGCTTCCACAACTGCGCGATCGTCTCGATCGACAAGAAGTACCCCAAGCACGCGCAGAAGGTGATGCACGCGGTCTGGGGCGCCCACATGATGTCGCTGACCAAGCTGATCGTGGTCGTCGACTCCGACTGCGACGTCCACGACCTGCACGAAGTCGCCTGGCGGGCCCTCGGCAACACCGACTACGCCCGCGACCTCAGCATCGTCGAGGGCCCGGTCGACCACCTCGACCACTCCTCCTACCAGCAGTTCTGGGGAGGCAAGGCCGGCATCGACGCGACGAAGAAGTGGCCCGAGGAGGGCTACACGCGCGACGGCGGCTGGCCCGACATGGTCGAGTCCGACCCCGGCACGGCCGCGCTGGTCGACCGCCGCTGGAAGGAGTACGGGCTGTGAGCCCCGCCGGCGCGGGCGGCCCGGCCCTCTTCATCGGCACCGGCACCGACTACGTGGCCCTCGTGCGCCCCGAGCTGGACCCGGCCGATCCCGGAGTCCGGCAGGCCGCCGAGCAGGCCGGCGTCCCGCCGGAGGAGTTCGCGGGCGCCGGGGACACCTGGGCGGTCCTGGCCGAGCACGAGGGCGAGGGCGGCGGCTTCGAGCTGCCCGGGGTGCGCGACACGGAACCCGCCGACTTCGCCGAGCGGCTGCGCGCCGAGCTGGCCGCCGCGACGGGCGGGCCGTTCACGGTCGACGGCGGCGCGCTGCTGCGGCTGGACGCCCGCCCGGCCGGCGCGGACGCCTACGCCTTCACCGCGCACGTCACCCCGCCCGACGACCCGTCCGACGAGGACGCCGGGACACCGCTGACCGTGGAGACGGGCCCGCTGCCCGTCGCCGGCCTCCTGGCCGACCTCGACGCGTTCCTCGGGAGCCTCGCATGATGACCACCGCCGACGGGATCGTGGACTCGGGCGCGGCACCGCGGCCGACCGGCAGGGTCAAGGCCTTCCTGCGCCTGGTGATGATCGAGCACTCCGTGTTCGCGCTGCCCTTCGCCTACATCGCCGCCCTCACCGCGATGTACGAGTGGGACGGCACCATCCACTGGGGCGAGCTGCTCCTGGTCACGGTCGCCATGGTCGGCCTGCGCACCTTCGCGATGGCCGCCAACCGGATCATCGACCGCGAGATCGACGCCCGCAACCCGCGCACCGCCCACCGCGAGCTGGTCACCGGCGCGATGTCGGTCAAGCACGCGTGGACCGGCGCG
>NZ_LIRG01000350.1 GCF_001419695.1 Streptomyces prasinopilosus | reverse complement strand
CCTCGGCCCCCGCCACGGCGAAGACCTGCCGGATCCGCTCCTCGATCACTGTCCCGCCCCGGTCCTCACCCATCGGTCCCCACCCGTCGGCCTCGCCTCTCGATCCCCGTCCACCGGTCCCCGGCCGCCGCCTTCGGCCGCCGGTCCGGACCCGGACCCGGACCCGGCTGCGGTCCACCGGACCCGGACCCGGCTGCGGTCCACCGGACCCGGCCCGGCTACCGTCCGTGGGACCCGGTCACCGAATGCGTCACCCCCGCCGCGGCCTTCCCGTAAGGTCGTGGACCGTGGATCTCTTGCGCCACCTGCGCCTTTTCGTCACCGTAGCCGACGAGTTGCACTTCAGCCGGGCCGCCGAGCGGCTGGGCATGGCACAGCCGCCCCTCAGCCAGGCGATCCGCAGGCTGGAGAGGGAACTCGGCGCGGAGCTGTTCGACCGCTCGCAGCGCGGCGTCCGCCTGAGCGCCGCGGGGGCGGTGCTGCTGGACGAGGCCCACGAACTGCTCGCCCGGGAACGGAGACTGCGCACCCTGGCCCACCGCGCCGCCGACGGGGGCCTCGGCACGCTCCGCACGGGCGTACCGCCCGACACCACGGCCGCCGTCCTGTCCGCCCTGCTCACCGCCTGCGCCACCCACGCCCCCGGGCTGTCCGTGGACCTCCAGGAGGTCACCACCGAGGAGCAGCTGCGGCTGCTCTCCTCCGGCGGGCTCGACGTCGGACTCGTGCACCATCCCGTCGACACCACCGAACTGCGGCTCGGCCCCGAGACCTCGCTCGATCTGGGCGTCGTCCTGCCGCGCACGTCACCGCTGGCGAGGCTGCCGGAAGTGGCGCTCGGCGAACTCCCCGGCCACGACCTGGTGCTCTTCCCCCGGGCCCACGCGCCCGGCTGGTACGACCGCATCCTCGACGTGTGCCGTGCGGAGGGCTTCGTACCCGGCCGGGTGCGGCACGCGTCGAACCCCGAGTTCCTGCTCGCCCTGGTGACGGCGGGGCACGGCGTCGCCTTCGACCAGGGGCCCGCGGCCCGCAAGGAGCCCCGCGTCGCCTGGCGGCCCCTGGCGGGCCGTCCCCTCGCCCTGCGCATCGGCGGCGCCTGGCCCTCGGGGCGCGGCGCTCACCCGGCCGCCCGCCGCTTCGCGGAACTCGCGGCCGACGTCCTGGCCCGCGACCACACCGCGACCCCGTGGCGCGGGGGTGTTCCCCGCCCGCCGGACGATCCCCCGCGTCCGTGGTCGGTGGTCTACGGCTAGTGCCGTGCACCGCCCGCCGGCCGTCCGGGCTCACGGGCTCACGGGCTCACGGGCTCACGGGAGCGCGTACCCGGAGGCGGACCGTCGTCCCGGGACGCCCTGCCGTGCGCCTTCCCTACCGTACGGTCCGGGCCGGGGCGCCGTACTCGCGGTGACGGGCTCTCCGGGCGGCCGTGAGCGCGACGGCGACGGCGGCGGCGAGGGCCAGGGCCAGGGCGACGAGGGTGAGGGGGACGGCCGCGGCCGTCCCGAGCGGGACCGGGTCCCGGCCGTGGTCCCGGAGGACGCCGACGACCGTGGCCGTCGCCGCGGCCGTGGCCGCGAGCAGGCCCCCGGTCAGGACGACGGCGACGACGACGGAGGCGCCGCGGGAACGTCCGGGGGGACCGGCCCACCCCAGTTGCGCCCAGAGGCGGGCCGCCTCCCGTGTGCCGCGCCGGCGGTGGACGGCCGCGCGGGCCCACAGGCCGGCCGTGGCGGTCGCGCCCGCCAGGGCCGCCGCGCAGGGCGGCCACCAGCCGTCGCTCAGGAGGAGGAGCACGGCGACGGCGGCGGCCGTGCTCCAGCCGCTGAGGCAGGCCGCCGCCCCCGTGCGGCGGGAGGCGGGCCGGTCGTCCCCGGCCATCAGGTCGGCGAGGGCCGGCAGGTACCAGACGGAGCCGGCCGCGGTCACCGCCGCCGTACCGAGGGCCAGGACGGGTTGGGACATGGTCAGCGCACCTCCTCGAGGGCGGTGATCTCCGGGTGGCGGAGGTCGAAGGCCGGGGATTCGGAGCGGATGCGCGGCAGGGAGGTGAAGTTGTGCCGCGGCGGCGGGCAGGAGGTGGCCCACTCCAGCGAGCGGCCGTAGCCCCAGGGGTCGTCGACCTCGATCTTCTCGCCGTACTTGGCCGTCTTCCAGACGTTGTAGAGGAACGGCAGGATCGACATGCCCAGCAGGAACGACCCGATGGACGAGAGGGTGTTGAGGGCGGTGAAGCCGTCCGCGGCCAGGTAGTCGGCGTAGCGGCGGGGCATGCCCTCGACGCCCACCCAGTGCTGGACCAGGAAGGTGAGGTGGAAGCCCACCGTGAGCGTCCAGAAGGTGATCTTCCCGAGGCGTTCGTCGAGCATCCTGCCGGTGAACTTCGGCCACCAGAAGTGGAATCCGGCGAACATCGCGTACACGACGGTGCCGAAGAGCGTGTAGTGGAAGTGCGCGACGACGAAGTACGAGTCGGACAGGTGGAAGTCCAGCGGCGGCGAGGCCAGGATGACGCCGGTCAGACCGCCGAAGAGGAAGGTGACCAGGAACCCCGTCGCCCAGAGCATGGGTGCCTCGAAGCTCAGTGACCCCTTCCACATGGTGCCGATCCAGTTGAAGAACTTCACCCCGGTCGGGATCGCGATCAGGAAGGTCATGAAGGAGAAGAACGGCAGCAGCACACCGCCCGTGGTGTACATGTGGTGCGCCCACACCGTCACCGACAGGCCCGCGATCGCGATGGTCGCGCCGATCAGGCCCATGTAGCCGAAGATCGGCTTGCGGGAGAAGACCGGGACGATCTCGGAGATGATGCCGAAGAACGGCAGGGCCAGGACGTAGACCTCGGGGTGGCCGAAGAACCAGAACAGGTGCTGCCACAGCAGTGCGCCGCCGTTCGCGGCGTCGAAGATGTGCCCGCCGAACGTGCGGTCGTACTCCAGCGCGAAGAGCGCCGCCGCCAGGACCGGGAACACCATCAGGACCAGCAGACCCGTCAGCAGCACGTTCCAGGTGAAGATCGGCATGCGGAACATCGTCATGCCGGGGGCGCGCATGCAGATGATCGTGGTGATGAAGTTGACCGCGCCCAGGATCGAACCGAAGCCGGAGAGGGCCACGCCCATGATCCACAGGTCGGAGCCGAGGCCGGGTGAGTAGAGCTCGCTGGACAGCGGGGCGTACAGGAACCAGCCGAAGCTGGCCGCTCCGTCGGGGGTGAGGAAACCGCCGGCCGCGATCAGCGAGCCGAACAGGAACAGCCAGAAGGCCAGCATGTTCAGCCGCGGGAAGGCGACGTCGGGGGCGCCGATCTGGAGCGGCATGAGCCAGTTCGCGAACCCGGTGAACAGCGGCATCGCGAACAGCAGCAGCATGATCGAACCGTGCATGGTGAACGCCTGGTTGAACTGCTCGTTCGACATGACCTGCAGGCCGGGCCGGGCCAGCTCCGCGCGCATCAGCAGCGCCAGCACACCGCCGACGCCGAAGAACACGAACGCGGAGACCAGGTAGAGCGTCCCGATCCGCTTGTGGTCGGTGGTCGTCAGCCAGTCCACCCACGACGCGCGCACCGTCTCCGGCGTGCTGGTCCCGGGGCGCTCGAGTGCCTCGTCCGCGCCGGGGACCACGGCGTGCGCACCCGCGGTCCCCACCTCTTGTATCTGCCCCTCGGCCACCGCCGGTGCCCTCTCCTTCTGTTCACGCGCTCCGTTCCCGTCCGTACGTGTGCGGACGGGCGTCGGCGAGCCGGGAGGTGCCGAGTGGACGGGAACGGACGCGACGCTTCCCGGCCGCTGCCACATGATCGCCGCCGGGGTACGGGGGGCGGACAGGGCCGAACAGTCCCCACTGTCCGCCGGACGAAGGGACCAACGGCCCTGATGTGCCCGGCCGTGCGCGGGAACGCGCTCCCGGCGCCGGGCCGTCCCTCCGCGCGTCCCGCCCCCACGTGCACGGACAGGGCGGGGACGGAACCGGTGGACACCGGCCCGACGGGGACGGACACGATCACGTGACCGGCCCCGCGGAACCGGGCGGCCGGCACGGGCCGAGCCAGGTGTCGGACCGGACCGGGCCGGGCCGGACCGGCTCGGACGGCGAGGGGGTCGGCACGCGGCGTCCGGTCGGACGGCCCGGCGTCGGGCCCCGTGACGGACCGCGCCCTCCTCACGCCACCATGCTCTCTTGCGGTGACCGAGGCACTGTAGGAGAGTCGGGACCGACCTGGAAGAACACACTTCTCGGTGACGGGGGGACCCCATGGGAACCAAGCAGTACACGGGCTCGCCCGAGGACGCGGATCTGAGGCGCGCGGACTCCCTGGCACGGGAGATCTTCTCGGACGTCGCCAACAAGTGGGCGCTGCTGATCATCGAAGGACTCGGCGACCGGACCCTGCGCTTCAGCGAGGTGCGGGACGCGGTCGAGGGCATCAGCCACAAGATGCTCACCCAGAACCTGCGCATGCTGGAGCGCTACGGGCTGGTCGAGCGCACGGTGCACCCCACCGTGCCGCCCCGGGTCGAGTACACCCTCACCGGACCGGGCCGGGGTCTGCTCGCCACGGTCGACGCGATGTGCGAGTGGACGCACCGGAACATCACCCACATCGATGCCGCCCGCCACCGGTTCGACGCCTGACGGGGCCGGGGGACGCCCGGCGGGGTGTGCGACGCCCGACGGCGGACACCGGCTCTCCCGGCGCCCCCTCCCCCTGAGGGGCCCCGCGGCTCAGTCGGCGGGGTCCGGGCGGCCGCCGCGGCGCAGTGTGCGGGCGCACCAGCCGATGACCGCGGCGTTGGCCAGCGCACCCCCGGCCACCGCGCCGAGGAACGTCGCGGCACCGCCCGGCAGCCCGAACAGCAGCAGACTGACCGGTGCCGTCGCCAGCAGCGGGACGATCCCGGCGAAGGACGCGTCCTCCCCGGCATCGACGAAGGTCACCACGATCGCCCACCCGAGCAGGGCGGCGCAGAGGCCGAGGTAGACGACGGCGAGGACGTCACCGAGGAAGACGCGGCGCAGCCGGTGCAGGAGGGTCCTGACGGGCCGCGCGGGTCCGGCGGACCGGCCGGGATCGGTCATGGTGGTGGGTCTCTCGGTGTCGGTGTCGGTGCCGGTGTCGTCAGTGGTGCCGGGGGGGGCGGCGTCGCAGAGGACCGGGGGGGATGGACGGCGGTCAGAGGTGTGCGCCCGGCGGGTTCGGGTGGGCGAGGCCGACGTCGTACGCGAGGATCGTCGCCTGGACCCGGTCGCGCAGCCCGAGCTTGCGCAGCAGCGCGTTCACGTGGGACTTCACCGTGCCGACGGTGATGCCGAGTTCGGCGCCGATCTCCATGTTGGTGAGCCCGGACGCCACGAGGGTGAGGACGAACCGCTCGCGCGCGGTCAGGCTGTCCAGCTCGTGGTGGCCGCCCCCGGCGGGGATCCGGGTGGGCTCGCCGGACGCGTAGTGGCCGATGAGCCGGCGGGTCGCGGACGGGGAGAGCACGCTCTCGCCCGAGGCCACCACGCGGATGCCCCGGAGCAGTTCGGAGGGGTGCACGTCCTTGAGCAGGAAACCGGAGGCACCGGCGCGCAGCGCGTCGAAGACGTACACGTCGAGGTCGAAGGTGGTCAGCACCAGGACGCGGGGCGCGTTCTCCCCGCCGGTGATGATCCGGGTGGCGGCGATGCCGTCCAGGACGGGCATCCGTACGTCCATCACCACCACGTCGGGGGACAGTTCCTCCGCGAGCCGTACCGCGGCGGCCCCGTCGGCGGCCTCGCCGACGACGGTCATGTCCTCCTCGGCGCCGATCACGGCGGCGAACCCCGCCCGTACGATGCCCTGGTCGTCGACGACCAGCACCCTGAGGCTCATCGTTCCCTCTTCCCCTCGTCCCCCTGCCCGGCGGCCGGCGCACCCGTGGCCTCCGGGCGCGGAGCGAGGGGCAGCCGAAGGCGGACGGTGTCCGCCGGGCCGGTGGTCACCGTACCGTCGAGTGCCGCGACCCGTGCCGTCAGCCGTTCCCGCACGAGACCGCGGGCGGTGCCCGGCACCCCGGTGGCCGTGAGCGTCAACGCGCCCTCGTGCACGTCGAATTCCAGCAGTGCCGCTTCCTCGCGGCTCGCCGCGAGCACGGTTTCCGCCGCGTGGTAGGCGGTCAGGTCCACGGCGGTGGGCAGCCGTTCGGGCACCCGGTCGGTCAGCCGTATCTCCACGTCGCGGCCGGTGGCCCGGCACTGGTGGGCGAGCAGGTCGAGGGCCTGGAGGGTGGGCTGCGGCCGTCGCGCGGCCTCCGCCCCGCCCTCCCGGACCGTGTCGAGGAGGGAGCGCATCGCGGCCAGGGCCTCGCGGGCGCGTTCCGCGGTGCCGTCGAGCCGGCCCGCCTCCGCCTCCGCGACCATGTCGGCGGTGCGCGCCAGCACGGTGCCCTCCAGTCCGGCGGCGATCCGGCGGCGCTCGGCCCACGCGTCCCGGACGGCCTCCCCGGTCCAGGCGGCGAGGCGCTCCTCGCGCGTGCCCCGCGCGGCCCGGTCCCGCCGGCCCCGCAGGGTCCCGCCCCGGTGGGCCGCACCGGCCGCGACGGACACCCCGGCCGTCGCCAGCACGGCGACCGTCCAGACGGGGGCCGTCGTGCCCCGGTCCAGGACGGCGGCGGTCGCCGCCGCCGCGTGCACCACCACGGCCACGACCGGGGCGGCCGCCGCGGCCGCCCCGGGGGACCCGCCCCCCTCGGCCGCGGCGGCGGAGCGGAGCCACCGGAGCGGACGCGGACGGCCCCCGGCGGAGGACGCACCGGCGGGGGAGGGACCGGCGGCGGTACGGGCCGCGCGGGCGGCGTGCACGGCGAGCGCCCCGCAGGTGGCGAGCATGCTCAGCGCGGGCGGCAGGAGGACCGGCCCGGTGTAGTCGCCGGCCGCCATCGCCGGTGGCCACAGCGGGGCCAGCGCGAGCAGGGCGACCGTGGCCGCGCGGGGCGCCCGGCGCAGCCACAGCAGCGCGACCGCCTGCGCCGCGGCGAGCAGGGCGAAGAACGCGCCGGCGGACACCGCCGACCCGGTCGGCACCTCCTCCGACCTGACGATCAGCACGGGGAGGAACGGTTGCAGGAGGAGGCCGGCCGCGGCCGTCAGTTGCGCCGGGCGGTAGCCGCGCGGGACGGACCGCTCCACCGGGGCGGCGGTCCGGCCGGGCAGGACCGCCGCCACCTCCCAGCCGCCGTCCGCGGTGGGGCCGCTGGTCAGCGTGCCGCCCGCCTCCCGGGCACGGGACCGCAGGAAGGCCGTGCCGCGTCCCCCGCCGAGGTGCGCGCCGTACGCCGTCGCCCCGGCCGGCGGGGCCGAACTCGTGACCACGACGTCCGTCCGCGTGTCGCCGTACCGGCACCGCACCTTCGTGTGCGCGCCGGGGGCGTGCCGGACCACGTTCGTCAGCGCCTCGCGCACGATGCCGTAGGCGGCGTCGGCCACGGCACCGGCCGGCAGGGGGCCGATCTCGTGGTCCACGTGCCGGCCCAGCCCGCGGAACCCCTCGACCAGGTCCCGCAACCGCTCCTCCGGCGACGGGAGTTCCTCACGCGAGGGCGAGGGGGCCCGCACCGAGCCGAGCGCGCGGGTGACCTCGTGACCGGTCCCGACGGCGAACCGGAGTGCCTCCTGAGCCAGTTCGGGACGGCTCTCCCGAAGCCCGAGCGCCGCCCCCGCCGTGACCACCACGGCCGTCAGGTGGTGGGCGCTGACATCGTGCAACTCCCGCTCCATACGCTGCCGTTCGGCGGCCGGAAGCCGGTGGCGCTCGGACTCGGCCCGTTGCAGCAGCCGTTCGGCGGCCTCCCGTGCGCGACGGGCCCGCCGTGCGAACAGGCCGGCCCCGCAGGCGAGGGCGTACAGCAGGGCGGTGAGGACGAGGTCGAGCCCGTCGTGGTCGCTGAGCCCGTGCAGGCCGACCCAGTACAGGACCTGCCAGACGGCGAGCGTGACCGTGCACAGCAGAGCGGTGAAGGCGTCCCGTTCGGCCGCCACGGTGAACAGGGCCAGCGCGACGCCCGCGGTCCCGAGCACCGCCGTCGCCCCGGCGGGCAGCGGCCCGGCGCCCAGCGCACAGGCGGCGACGACCAGGACGAGGGTGGTCACCGGCCGGGCCCGGCGCAGGGCCAGCGCGGCCGTCACCGGTCCGGCGACCAGGACCGCCAGGAGGAGGGCGGACGCGGACGGGACGGTCCCGCGCACCAGTGCCGCCCCCGGCCAGACCACGGCCTGGGCACAGATCAGCAGGACCGGGAGCAGCCGGTCGTCGGTTCGCTTCATGAGACGCCCAGGCTATGTCCGCAGGTGGGCGGCCCGACTCCGACTGGAGGTGGATCCCTTTCTCCCACCTGGGTTACAGGCGCGGTGCTACCCGCCCGGTGCGGACCGCGCGGCCTTCTCCACCTCCGGTTGCACGCGGCAATCGTCCGCCGGCCCGAGGACCGGGGGGCCTCCCCGGCCCTAGTCTCGATCACATCGGGAGAACGCCCCGCCACCGGCCCCACCGGCGGTTCCCGTTCCGTGCGGGAGGGCGCGCCGCCTTCCCGCCGGCCGAACGGGCGGGTGCGACCTCACCCGCTTCCGCACCACGGCCCGGCACGTCCGAGCGGACTCGGACCGGTTCCAGCGAATTCGACCGATCCAGGGGGATCCACCATGTCCAAGCGCGTTCTCATCGGGTCCTTCGCCGGCGCCCTCCTCGCCGGCGGGACCGCCGCCGGTCTCGCCATGGCCTCGAACCCCGCGGAGCTGTCCCTGGACAGCGCATCGGCCCGCTACACCGCTCCGTCCGGCGACGGCACGGGCTCGTTCTCCTTCACCGCGGACGTGAGCGACGACTCGGGCGTCGAGAGCCTCCACGTCCTGCCGTGGCCCGCCGGTTCGGAGCTGGACCCGACCGGGAAGGAGCTCCGCGCCGCGCGGGAGACCGCCACCTGCCGCACGACCTCGGACGAGGCCTCCCGCTGCACCTACACGCTGAAGGTCTCCGCACCGGAGGCGGCCGCGCTGGAGGCGGGCACCTGGAAGATCACGGCACTGGCGACGGCCGAGGACGGCGACACCCTGCTCGTGCCCTCCGCCGCCACCTTCGAGGTCGAGCGCTGACCCGCCGGGACCGGCCCGCCGGGACCGGCCCGTCGAGCACCGGCCCGTCGAGCACCGGCCCGCGTCCTGCCCTTCGGGCCCTCGGCCTCGGGCGCCGGTTCGTCACGCGACGGGCCGGTGCCCGGCTCCGGCCGGGGCCCGGCCGCGCGCGGAACACGGCGCCGCCGGACGGCCGGGCTCAGTCCAGGACGTGCCGCAGATAGGACCGCGGGTCGGCCAGGTAGCGGCGCCAGTGCTCGACCAGGGCGAGTTCGTCCCAGGCCGTCCGGCGCACGCCGTGGTCGCCGACCTCGACGATGTCCGCGCCGGGCAGCGCGGTCAGCAGCGGGGAGTGCGTGGCGCAGACGACCTGGCCGCCGTTCCTCACCAGCCGGTCGAGATGGCCGAGCAGTTCCAGGCACGAGGTGAACGACAGCGCCGCCTCCGGCTCGTCCATCACGTACAGGCCGGGATGCAGGAACTTCCCCCGGAACGCCGCGAGGAAGCCCTCGCCGTGACTGACCGCGTCCGGTGCGAACCCCTCCCGGTCCAGCGCGTCCAGCGCCGTCTCGGCCCGCAGGAAGAAACCCCTGCGGGCACGCCAGCTGCCCAGCATGCGGCGTCCGCGCGGTGCCGCGTCGAAGCGGATGTGCTCGCCCAGCACCGACTTCGGACGGTGACTGGCATAACGCCAGTCGTGCGAGCCGCCCCAGGAGTCCAGTCCGAAGCCTTCGGCGAGGGCCTCGACCAGGGTCGACTTCCCCGAACCGTTCTCACCGACCAGGTAGGTCACCGGCGCGGTGAGGCGCAGACCGTCCGCCACAAGCCCCCGCACACAGGGCACGGACCACGGCCATTCCCCCTCGTCCGCGTCGGACGGAACAGCGGACACGTACACGCGTTCGATTATCACGCCCCGAGTTTCCCACGGAGCCGAACGCAACGAATCGTGGAGGGCGGTAGCAAGCGGCGCTCGCAGGCCCATACTGGAGACAATGACGAAGCCAGTTGCATCGAAGCGCATTCTGCCCACCAGCCCCTTCAAAGCCCCGGTCGCACCGCCGCCCAAGCACTTCGCGGTGGGTGACCAGGTCACGCACGACATGTACGGTCTCGGCCGGGTGATCGGCATCGAGGACGGAATCGCGGCACTCGTGGATTTCGGTTCGGCGCAGGAGCGGATCCTGAGCCCGTACGCGAAGATGAGCAAGCTGTAGTTCCCGCCGCAGCCTCGGCTGCGGCCGCGGCCTTAGCCCCGGCTACAGCCGCAACCCCAGTTCCAGCCGGGGCCGGGGCCGCCGCCGCGACCGACGTCGCGGCCGCAGCCGTGGCTCCGGGACCGCCGGGCCCGGTCACGACACGCCAGTCCCCTTCATGGCCCCGCACCGAATCGGAGACCTCCCATCGACACCACCTCGCTGTTCTCCGCCCCGGAGGGGGCGCCGCGCCAGACCGCCGCGGCGCCTCCCCGTCCGGAGGCGGACCCCTTCCAGGCCCCGGACTTCGGGGAGGACGACACCTTCCTGTACGAGGAGGCACAAGCATCCTTCCCGGACCTGGACACGAGTGCGCCCCACCGCGGGGTGCGCTGACCCGCACCCCGGTGAACGGGTACGACAGACCCCGGACTGCGCGGCAGCCGGGGTCTTCGCCGTGCGCCGGCCGTCGGCGGGCACAGCCGCGCCGGGCGGCGCGCCCGGGCAGGGCGGGCGCCGGGCGCGTGCCGGGACACGCACCGGAGCGGATGCCGGGACGCGTTCCGGGACGGCTCAGGGTTCGATGCGCAGGGGATGGGACTCGGTCACCTGGTCCACCTCCGAGACCCTGATCGTCGCCTTCATCGTCCAGGTGCCCGGCAGGGGGAGGTTGAGGTCGCTGGTGGCCCAGTAGCCGCCGCGGTCGGTGAGTCCGGCGTCGATGGGGCCGACGTCCTTCTCGTCGAGGGTGAAGGAGAGACGGAGCTCCGGGACCGAGTCCAGGGCACCGGCGGGGTCGAAGGCCACCGCCTGGATGCCGTTCTCGCCCACCCGGCCCGGATCCAGGGTGATCTGCACACTGCCCTTCCCGCCGGGGACGTCGAGGGAGTACGGGATCGTGACCACCGTCGCCGCGGGCAGTCCGGCGACCGGTGCCGGCCCGGCCGCCGCGGCCTCGGCCTCCGCCCGGGCCGGGAGGGTGCCGGTCAGCACCGTCGTGACCAGCAGCACCACGACCGCCACCACCGCCTCCACCAGAACGGAGGCGCGCAGGGCACGGCGGTAGCGGTCGAGGGGCGACTCGTCCGAGCCGGACGCGGCCGGAAGGGCCGGAGCCGGGCCGGACGCGGCCGG
>NZ_LIRG01000035.1 GCF_001419695.1 Streptomyces prasinopilosus | reverse complement strand
GACCGGGCACCACCCGCCCGACGCGCAGCTGACCTTCTGCCCGCCGGCGAACAACCCGTGGCGCGGGCCGTCTTCACGACGCGGACAGTGATCTCCGACTGCCGCCGGACGGGACTGGCCGATGTGAACCGCCGCCCCGCGGATGCGGGCCGGTGGGCCCCTCCCGGCGGCGGCGTCCCCCGCTCCGTCCGCGAAGTCCCCCTCCCCACCGGGACGGAGAAAACATCGTAGTCGAGGCCGGGCCGGGCGCACCTCCCCCTGCCCCCACTCCCTCGTCCGGAGATCCCGGAAAGCGGCTCACCTGCCCGGTTCCCGCCCGGGCGCGTGAAGGCCTTCCCGGGTGTACGGCCCCCGGTGGCAAGGCCGTTGACCGGGGAGCCGTCGCCCGTCGGCGCGGGAGGCCGCCGCCGGAGCGGACGGGGTCCGTCCCGCACGTGACGACGATCACTCCTCCCCCGCTCGCGGCGGACCGGTGTGCGGCGGGACGCGGCCGGGGCCCGGCGGGCGCGGACCGGCCGGGGTCCGCCGGGCGTCTCACGCCTCGGCGACCTCGGCGTACAGCTGGGACAGTTCGGGCACGCCGCCGGCGGCCCAGGCGTGTCCGGAGTCCACGACGTCGAACTCCCGCCCGGAGGCGAGCCGTACGACGGGCTGCCCGTCGGAGCGGATCTCCCAGGCGGCTCCCGGCACGGTGCGCACGATGACCGTGCCCAGGTACAGCCCGGCGTCGTTGCCCAGCCAGGTCAGGGTGTCCTCGTCGTCCCGCCAGCTTCCCGGGACCAGCTGGTCCAGTGCCTCCAACGAGGCCGGGGAGTCGTCCAGTCGGACGCCGGCCCGGGACACCTGGGAGCGCAGCAGCTCGCACTCGGCGAGGAGTTCCGCGAGGCCTTCGGGATCACGCGCTCCGGGCTTGCGGCGCCGGTCGCCCAGGAAGGGGATGTTCATCCTTCCAGCGTGACATTCGCGCCGCCGTCCGCACCACGGGGCGCGCGGACGGCGCCGCCGGGTGGCCGGTTACCGATCATCCGTGGCCGGTGGTCACACGTCCAGGTCGACGACGACCGGTGCGTGGTCCGAGGCGCCCTTGCCCTTGCGCTCCTCGCGGTCCACGTAGGCGTCGGAAACGGCCTCGGCGAACGGCTCGTTGCCGTACACCAGGTCGATGCGCATGCCGCGGTTCTTGGGGAAGCCGAGCTGGCGGTAGTCCCAGTACGTGAACGGGTGGTCGTACTTCAGCGGGCGCGGGACGACGTCGCTCAGGCCGGTCCCGCGCAGGGCGGCGAGGGCGGCGCGCTCGGGCCCGGTGACGTGGGTGAGGCCCTCGAAGGCCGCGATGTCGTACACGTCGTCGTCGGTCGGCGCCACGTTGTAGTCGCCGAGGACCGCGAAGGGGCGGCTGCCCGCCGCGTCGCCGGCCACGGCGGCCTTCAGCGCCTCGAACCACCGGAGCTTGTACGCGTAGTGCGGGTGGTCCACCTCGCGTCCGTTGGGCACGTACACCGACCAGACGCGGACCGGGCCGCAGGTCGCGGAGACGGCCCGGGGCTCCAGCGCGCCGTCGTAGCCCGGATCGCCGGGCAGGCCCTTGACGACGTCCTCCAGGCCCACCCGGGAGAGCACCGCCACGCCGTTCCACCGGCCGGTGGCGTGCACCGCCGACTCGTAGCCCAGCTCGCGCAGTTGCTCCACCGGGAAGTTCTCCTCGGCGACCTTGGCCTCCTGGAGGCACAGCACGTCCGTGCCGCTGCTCTCCAGCCAGGCCAGGAGCCTCGGCAGGCGGGCGGTGATCGAGTTCACGTTCCAGGTCGCGATGCGCATGTCCTCCAACCTACCCGGCACCCGTGACACCGCCCGCTCACCGGGGGCCGCGGGGGCGTCTCACAGCTCGGCCGTCGCCCCCGGGGCCAGGCGCAGGTGCTCGGCGCCGCCGAGGGCCCCGATCTGGCGGTCGTAGATCGGGCGGGCCAGGTCGGTGAGCAGGGCGTCGTGGATGTCGTAGGCGCGTTCGGGCCGGACCTCGCGGACGTAGTCGATGACCTCCGAGATCTTGTTCCAGGGGGCCATGACGGGGAGCATCAGCGTCCGGACCGGGTGGCCGGGGACGGTGAGGGCGTCGCCGGGGTGGAAGAGGGCGCCGTCGTCGACGAGGTAGCCGACGTTGGTGACCCGCGGGATGTCCGGGTGGATCACGGCGTGCAGCTCGCCGTGCACCTGCACCTCGAAGCCCGCGGCGGTGAACGTGTCGCCGTGGCCGACGGTGTGCACCCGGCCCGGGAAGGCGGCCGAGAGCTGGTCCGCGACGGATTTCAGGGTCCAGATCCGGGTGGCCGGGTCGGCCTCCAGCGCGGCCCTGAGCCTGCCCTCGTCGAAGTGGTCCGGGTGCTCGTGCGTGACGAGGACGGCCTCCGCGCCGAGCGCGGCGTCCTCCTCGCTGAACCCTCCGGGGTCGATGACGAGGGCGCGGCCGTCCCTCTCCAGGCGGACGCAGGAGTGCGACTTCTTCGTGAGCCTCATACGTCCATCCTGCCCCCTGCGGGCCCGCCCCGGCGCGAGGCCCCGGGGCCCGCCCTCCCGGCCGGTCCCGGGACTCACACCTGGGGCGTGGTCTCCTCGCGGACGACCTGCTGGGCCACCCGGAACGCGCTGTTCGCCGCGGGGACGCCGCAGTAGACGGCCGCCTGCAGCAGGACCTCCTTGATCTCCGCGGGAGTGAGGCCGTTGCGCAGGGCGGCCCGGGTGTGGACGGCGAGGTCCTCCAGGTGGCCGCCGGCGACCAGGGCCGTGAGGGTGACGCAGCTGCGGGTGCGCCGGTCCAGGCCGGGCCGGTCCCAGACACCGCCCCAGACGGAGCGGGTGACGTACTCCTGGAAGTCGCCCGAGAAGTCGTCGGCCTGGGCCAGCGCCTGGTCGACGTGCGCGTCGCCCAGCACCTCGCGGCGGACCTTGATCCCGGCCTCGTACGGGTCGGGGCCGCCCTCCCGGGGGTCCGGCGGGACGGCGGCGGCGATCTCGCCGACGGGCCCGGCCTGCTGCGGCACGACCACCTGCCCCGCCTGGACCTGGACGGCGGGCAGGGCGACGTGTCCGGTGGCGGCCTCGAAGCCGGGCTGCCAGGCGGTGGAGAAGTGCCGGACCAGGAGATCGGTGACGGCGGCGGGCTGCTCCACCGGTACGAGGTGGGAGGCGCCGGGCACGACGGCCAGCCGGGCGTCCGGCACCCCGGCGACCAGCGTGCGGGCCTCGGCGGGGCCGGTGACCTGGTCGTCCGAGCCGACCAGCACCAGCGTCGGCACGCCGACGCTGCCGAGGCCGGCCCGTACGTCGAACGCGGCGAGGGCCTCGCAGGCGGCGATGTAGCAGCCCGGGTCGGTGGTGCGCACCATCTGCACGGCCCACTCGGTGATCGCGGGCTGCGCGGCCGCGAAGCCACTGGTGAACCAGCGGTCGGGCGCGCTGCGGGCGATCGGCTCGAGCCCGTTCGTGCGGACGATCACCCCGCGCTGGCGGAACTCGTCGGCGGTGCCGAACCGGGGCGAGGCGGCGATCAGCGCGAGGGAGGCGAGGCGTTCGGGGTGGTGCAGGGCCAGTTCGAGGCCGATCGCGCCGCCGAGCGCGCAGCCCGCGTAGCCGAAGCGCTGCACGCCGAGCCCTTCGAGGGTGGCGAGCAGTCGTGCGGTGAGGTCGCCGACCGATCCCCCCGGGTAGGCGGGGGCGCCTCCGTGTCCGGGCAGGTCGAACCGGAACACGCGCCATTGTTTCGTCAGTTCGGGGATCTGCCGGTCCCACATGTGCCATGTCGTGCCGAGCGAGGGACCCAGGATCAGGACAGGGGCGTCTTCCGGTCCGTCGAAGCGGTATTGCAGGGTGTTCGGTGGTGTCTCACTCACGCCCCAGACCTTCTCACGTCTCGCGGTATCGCACACGGCCGCGGGAACCCGGCGACTCCCGCCCCTCGCGGCGCGGCACCGCCGGCACCGCCGGGATCCTCGGGAATCAAGGTACGAGTTCTCCGGCGTGCACGCGTGGCCGCCCGGACAGTGTGTCCTCCGGGCTCGCACGCTCTCCCAGTCCCTGCGCCGCAGAGCTTGCTCCTGAGCGCCGACGGCACCCGCGTCTCGACTCCTCCGAGTGGACCAGTGCCGAGTCTCACCGGGAGGCGGACAACGCCGGAAAACACGACAGGGCGTACGAGATCTTCTCCAGCACCGGGCGAACGGTCCGGCCACGGAAGGCGGTACCGCTTTCACCACTCCCCGTTCCGGCCGCCGGCGTGATCCGATCGTGCTGAGACAGCCACTGCGTGTCCCGCTCCGTCGGGAAAGGGAGATCCCACAGGCAATGGATCGCCCTGTCCCGCTCTCCGGGTACCGTCAGGGTATGAGTCATCCGCACCCCGAACTGAAAGCCGCCCCGCCCCTTCCCGAAGGAGGGCTGCGGGTCATCGCCCTGGGCGGCCTAGGTGAGATCGGCCGCAACATGACCGTCTTCGAGCACGCGGGCAAGCTGCTCATCGTCGACTGCGGCGTGCTGTTCCCCGAGGAGACCCAGCCCGGCGTGGACGTGATCCTGCCGGACTTCACCTCGATCCGGGACCGGCTGGACGACATCGTGGCCGTGATCCTCACCCACGGCCACGAGGACCACATCGGCGGCGTGCCGTACCTGCTGCGCGAGCGGTCCGACATTCCCGTCGTCGGCTCCAAGCTGACGCTGGCGTTCCTGGAGGCCAAGCTCAAGGAACACGGCATCCGGCCGCGCACGGTGCGGGTGCGGGAGGGCGACCGCCGCGGCTTCGGGCCCTTCGACTGCGAGTTCGTGGCGGTCAACCACTCCATCCCCGACAGCCTCGCGGTCGCGATCCGCACCCGGGCCGGGATGGTGCTGCACACCGGCGACTTCAAGATGGACCAGTTCCCTCTCGACGACCGCATCACCGATCTGCGCGCCTTCGCCCGCCTCGGCGAGGAGGGTGTGGACCTGTTCCTCACCGACTCCACCAACGCCGAAGTACCCGGCTTCACCACCTCCGAGCGGGAGCTGAACCCGGCGATCGAGCAGGTGATGCGCACCGCGCCACGCCGGGTCATCGTCTCCAGCTTCGCCAGCCACGTGCACCGCATCCAGCAGGTCCTGGACGCCGCCCACCAGCACGGCCGCAAGGTCGCCTTCGTCGGCCGGTCGATGGTCCGCAACATGGGCATCGCCCGTGACCTGGGCTATCTGAAGGTCCCCTCCGGTCTGGTCGTGAGCACGAAGGAGCTGGAGAAGCTCCCGGACCACAAGATCACCCTGGTGTGCACCGGTTCCCAGGGCGAACCGATGGCCGCGCTGTCACGGATGGCCAACCGCGACCACATGATCCGCATCGGCAAGGGCGACACCGTCCTGCTCGCCAGCTCCCTCATCCCCGGCAACGAGAACGCCATCTACCGGGTGATCAACGGACTCACCCGGTGGGGCGCCCACGTGGTCCACAAGGGCAACGCCAAGGTGCACGTCTCCGGGCATGCCAGCGCCGGCGAACTCGTCTACTGCTACAACATCGTCAAACCGCGCAACGTCATGCCCGTGCACGGCGAATGGCGCCACCTGCGGGCCAACGGCGACCTCGCCATCCGTACCGGTGTCGACCCCGAGCGGGTCGTCATCGCCGAGGACGGCGTCGTCGTCGACCTGGTCGACGGGCGCGCGTCCATCACCGGTAAGGTCCCCGCCGGCAACGTCTACGTGGACGGCATGGAAGTCGGCGGCGCCACCGAAGCGTCCCTCAAGGACCGCCTCACCCTCGCCGCCGAAGGCGTGGTCACGGTGGTGGCGATCGTCGACGCGGACACCGGCGCCCTCGCCGAGGCACCCGACTTCCTGGCCCGCGGCTTCGTCCACGACGACACCACCTTCGAGTCGGTCGTCCCGGTCATCGAGAAGACCCTGGCCACCGCGGCCGAAGAAGGCGTCGGGGACGCGCACCAACTCGAACAGCTCGTCGCCCGCGCCGTGGCGAACTGGGCCTTCCGCACCCATCGCCGCAAGCCCCTCATCATCCCCGTCATCATCGACGCCTGAGTCACAGCCCGGCAGCACGCCCCCGGTTCCGGTCGGGGGCTCGCCGGCATCGAGGTCGGGCACGGGAGTCAGCAGCCACCCCAGGAGGCCGGAACGGCAACGCACTCCGCATGATGAGTCGTCGGGAACACGTCCCAGGGAATGGAGGCGCGAAAACCCGCAGTTCAACGGGAGTTTTAGCACCTTGGGGGCGGTCTCTGGAGTGCCCGGAGCGTCACACGGGGGTCACGGTCACGCCAGCCGAGGTCGTGCAGGACCTCGCCCGCCTGTACGCCGCCGTCACTCACGACAAGACCACCGGGCACGACCGAGGCGACCATGTTCGCCGACGGCGTCACAACACCACCTCATCGACCGGATCCAGCAAGCAGCCACGGAGAGGGAACGGGTGCAGCGACAGCGACGGGACCATGCTGCACGCAGTGTGGGCCCGACCGGCGTACCGGTCGGGCCCACGCTTCTGGTCAGATGTCGGCTCGTGCCTGTTTACCCGGTCGGACCGTCCCGGGGGTGCCGAGCATCGCGGAGGCGTGCTGCAGCGAGCCGGGGATGCCCAGAGGCGCGGCCTCGGGGAGGGCGCGGCAGGTGAAGCCGAGCTGAGTCATGGCCCGGAGGACTTCGGCGGCACTGAAGTCACGGCGGTCCTGGCGGGTGATGACCTGGCCGACTTGCTTGACGGGGTAGTGGCGGCGGCCGATGATCACCGATTCTCCGGCGACCGGTTCGGGCTTGATGCCCTTCATCGATTCCAGCACTCCGCCCTTGGTGAGCTCGAAGGGGAAGCGGGCGATGACGCAGCGCATGGGGCCTCACAGAGAGAAGGGAAGAACGGTCCGACCAGGGGCGAGGCATTTCAGCGGGAGAGGGCGAGGCTGCCCGGGGCGCTGCCTTGCTCGTCGACGACCCGCAGAGCACCGAGCCGAAGGGAGCGCATCGCGTGCTCGGCTTCGCCCCTCGTGGTCACGGGTGAGGTGAACGATCCGTGGTCGCCGAGGATGTCGCGCAGGCGGACGCGGTCCGTGTGAGCGCCGCTGTCGCGGACGGCGGTGAGGTCGGTTCGGGTCACCGGGCCGATGCGCTGGTCGTCCTGGTCGCAGACGACCAGTCGGCCCGTGCGTGCGGCGGCTATGACGGCCGGCGCCACCTCGACGCTCATGTCGTCACAGACCTGCGGTCCGGCCACGTCGATGAACTCGACCACCGTCCTGTGCAAGGGGTTGGCGTCCGCCGAGCGGGGCTGCGTCTGAACCGGCGTCAAAAGGTGCCTCCTGCAGAAATGGGTCAGCTTCCTGATCACGAAGGTTCTAGGCCACCACGCCGAGGACGGGCCGGCGTACGAGAGCCCGCCGGGCCGTCGAGGAGGGGCGGCGCCGACCGCGGGAGGAGGCGCTGCGCTTGGGGCGGTCGACCACCGGTGCGGTGATGACGACCGGGATGCCGGAGGGGGCCTGGGCTCCGGTGATCCGGCTCAGGGCCTCGTCTCCCGAGCGGATCTGGGTGGTCTGCGGCCGGATTCCGGCGTCCGACATGAGGCGGACCATGCCGCGGCGCTGGTTCGGTGTGACCAGCGTGACGACGCTGCCGGACTCGCCGGCGCGGGCCGTGCGGCCGCCGCGGTGGAGGTAGTCCTTGTGGTCGGTCGGAGGGTCGACGTTGACGACGAGGTCGAGGCTGTCGACGTGGATGCCGCGCGCCGCGACGTTGGTCGCCACCAGCACGGTGACGTGCCCCGTCTTGAACTGCGCCAGCGTGCGGGTGCGCTGCGGCTGCGACTTGCCGCCGTGCAGCGCAGCGGCGCGTACCCCGCTGCTGAGCAGGTCCTGGGTCAGCCGGTCGACGGCGTGCTTGGTGTCCAGGAACATGATCACACGGCCGTCGCGGGCGGCGATCTCCGTCGTGGCGGCGTGCTTGTCGGCGCCGTGGACGTGGAGCACGTGGTGCTCCATCGTCGTGACCGCACCGGCCGACGGGTCGACGGAGTGCACGACGGGGTCGCTCAGGTAGCGGCGCACCAGCAGGTCGACGTTGCGGTCCAAGGTGGCGGAGAACAGCATCCGCTGCCCCTCCGGACGCACCTGGTCGAGCAGCGCGGTGACCTGCGGCATGAAGCCCATGTCGGCCATCTGGTCCGCCTCGTCGAGGACGGTGACGGCGACCTGGTCCAGCCGGCAGTCGCCACGGTCGATGAGGTCCTTGAGCCGTCCGGGCGTCGCGACGACGACCTCGGCCCCGCCGCGCAGCGCGCCGGCCTGCCGGCCGATCGGCATCCCGCCCACCACCGTGGCCAGCCGCAGCCGGACGGAGCGGGCGTACGGGGTGAGCGCGTCGGTGACCTGCTGCGCCAGCTCACGCGTCGGTACGAGGATCAGCCCCAGCGGCTGGCGGGGCTCAGCACGCTGTCCAGCGGTACGGGCGAGTAGGGCGAGGCCGAAGGCGAGGGTCTTGCCGGAACCGGTGCGCCCGCGGCCCAGAACGTCACGGCCCGCCAGGGAGTTGGGCAGCGTCGCGCCCTGGATCGGGAACGGCGCGGTCACCCCCTGCATGCCGAGTTCGGCCAGCAACTGCTCGGGCATGTCGAGATCGGCGAACGCCTCCACGGCGGGCAACGCGGGGGTGATCGTCCTGGGCAGTGCGAACTCACCCTGCACTGCGGCGGGCCGGCGGCCGTAACCACCGGACCGGGCAGGCCCGCCCGAACGGGGCTGTGCCTGCGAGCCGAAGCGGCTGCCGCCCCTTCCTGCGTCGGCACTGCCACTACGGGCGCGGGCGGAGCGATCGTTCGTACGTGTGCGGTTCATGCGGAACCTTCCTCGATGTGGCACATATCAAGGAATTCCCGCAGCAATGAGCGACATGGAGAATTACAAGTATGGACCGGCGGCAAAGAAAAACAGCTTTAGGCCGGCGGAAATATCCGGGGGCACAGGTGCTGAAATGGGTGACGCGATGGGGACGTAAGATCCGAGCGTCGGCTGTGACGCAGCTCTTCAGGACGCTCGTGCATCACTGAAGGAGGAGCCGCGCGTGGTGGGACTGCGGATTCCTCCGAGTCGTCCCGCGAGTGAAACCGCTGCGGGAAATGCGTGCAGCTGGGGCCCGCACCCCGAAGGATGCGGGCCCCAGCTACAGATGGTGCGTGAGCGTCAGGCGGGAACGATGTTCTCGGCCGTCGGGCCCTTCTGGCCCTGCGCGATGTCGAAGTTGACCTTCTGACCTTCGAGCAGCTCACGGAAGCCCTGCGCGGCGATGTTCGAGTAGTGGGCGAACACGTCGGCGCCGCCACCGTCCTGCTCGATGAAGCCGAAGCCCTTTTCCGCGTTGAACCACTTCACGGTACCAGCAGCCATGTCATATCTCCTTTGGGGCAGTACATCGGAATCCGCACCGTACGGACACCGTGTCGCCGCGATGATCACCCCGCCCGGAAAATGACCGGATTTACAAAAGTGCTCCCGACCGACAGAAGCCGGGTCGGGGCACTTGAAGTTTTGGGAACCACAACTGCAACTGAGATCGACAGTAGCACACCGGAACGGCCCGTGCGCATTACGCAATTCCGCTCTGCTCATTGCGGCAAAAACTCTCACTACGCGGTCTGTCAAAGCCTCACTTCGCGAGCACAGATATTGATCCACTTGGAGTGCTACGTCTCAGGAAGAGCGGTCTCACAAAGTGCAACCCTGACCGCCAGGGGGCAACGACGTACGCGGCTGTCCGTAAGACGTCCTCGAAAGGCGTCCAGCAGCAGCCTCGCCTCGCTCCTGATGCGGGCGTGACATGTGAAACTACGCATTCACAGCGGCCGACCTCGATCGTGTGTGGAGCGAGCTGAGGTGTGCGCTATCCCAACGGCTCTGGGAGTGCCGGAGGTGAGGGAGTCGCCGGGAGAGGCCGCCGGCGCAGGCGATCCCCCGCCAGGGCAGGGACGACGGCACACACGGAGCGCGCGGCGTCCAGCGGCTCCTGTATGCCGGCCACCCTGCAGGCGAAGCCGGTGCCCTGCGAACCGGCACACCGCGTCACTCCGAAGAAACGCGGAACTCGAATTCGGGACGGTCCCACGGCACGGCGGGTGGGTTCGCGAGCGCGGTCCCGATCCGCACCGCACCGGCGCGGTGGTAGAAGCCCTCGGCGGGAAGGTGCGACACGACCTTGACACGGTCGAGCCCGGCGGCACGGGCCTCGGACTGCATGTGCGCAACGAGCAGCCGTCCGATACCCCGTCCTTGCGCTTCGTCGGCGACGAACAGCAGGTCGAGCTCCGGGG
This sequence comes from Streptomyces prasinopilosus, assembly GCF_001419695.1. Lineage (GTDB taxonomy): Bacteria > Actinomycetota > Actinomycetes > Streptomycetales > Streptomycetaceae > Streptomyces > Streptomyces prasinopilosus. The sequence goes on along the minus strand of NZ_LIRG01000035.1, from coordinate 25,232 downwards.
GAGCGAGGACGAGCGAGTAGAACCCGAGGACCCGGCCTCCGTGCTCGTCGGCGCCGACGGCCACAAAGGCGCGGTGGGCCTCGAGGTAATCCGGCCCGACCCGGTAGCCCGCGACCGCGGCTGCGTACTTACCCGCGTAGGCGCCCGAGCCACGCACGAGCCGCGTGAGCCGTTTGGCATCCCGCGCGACAGCCCTCCGTATCGTGATCGGCCGGCTGATCGGGGAAGTGCGTGAACCCATCGGGGGAGTATTTCGCACCGGGGCGCACCGCCGTGCGGCGGGTCGGCTGCTCGGGCGGAATTCCTGCTCCCCTCCCGGGGACCGCCTGCCCGGGCCCCGGTCGACCAAGTCGCTGCCGCCGCATCGGCCGCCCGCCGAAGGTCTTCCCGATCGGCCGGCCGGCGCGGTCGCCTTCCCCCTCCCTCGACCGCTGCGACCGCCCTTCCGACACCTCGCATCAAGAGTGCGGTCGGAGCGCCATGCCGACGGTCGCGGGCCGCTCGACGGCGCACTGCCTCACCGCGTCGGGGACCACGGTGACGGGCACGACGCCCTGAGCCGGGACCGTGTCCGCCCGGGAGATCCCCCGGGCGGACACGGCGCTCAGCCGCGGGCGGTGCCGTGCGGGGTGCAGGCGCTCGGCGGGAGGGTGCTGCCGGTGTGGCCGGCCGGCCGGGAAGCCGAGGTACCGACGCCCGGGGCCCCGCCGCAGCCGGAGCCGGGGGCGGCCGGGCCGGCGGACGCGGCAGCCGTGCGGGAGGCCGGGGCCGGGGTGGTGTCGCTCTGGCCGTGGCCCGGGGCCGTGTCGCTCACGCGCGGGTCCACTTCTGGTTGGCCTGGCCGTTGCAGGTCCACAGCACCAGCGGGGTCCCGTTGGCGGTGCCGGCCCCGTTGGCGTCGAGGCACAGTCCGGAACGGACGTTGCGGATCGAGCCGTCGGAGCCGATGGTCCACTTCTGGTTGTTCTGGCCGTTGCAGGGCCAGGTGATGACACGGGTGCCGTTGGTGGTGCCCTGGTTGTGGGCGTCCAGGCACTTGTCGCCGTAGACGCGGATCTCGCCGCCCGCCCATGTGGTCCACAGCTGGTTGGCGGCCGTGTGGCAGTCCCACAGCAGAGTCGCGGCGCCGGCGGCCGTGGAGGCGTTGTCCACGTCCACGCAGCGCCCGGAGGCGTCGCCCCGCAGGCGTGAGGTGGTGGCGGCCAGCGGGCTGCCGCCGCTCACCCGGTACGCGGCGACGCCGTGCGCGGGGACGCTCGCCGAGATCTGCCCGGACGTGCTCGACGTGCCGCCGGTCCACAGGTCGGTGAGGGTGAACGGTCCTCCGCCCAGGCCGATCTGGGCGGCCGTCGTGGTGACCGTCGCCGCGCTCTCGCCCCGGTTGAACAGCCCCACCGCGACCGAACCGTCCGCCAGGGGCTTGGCGAACACCTCGATGTCGCCGTCGTCGCGCACCCTGCGTCCGCCCGCGCCCCGGGAGTCCTGGTTCACCGCCAGCAGGCGCGGGTTGCGCAGGATCGCGCTGACGTCGGCGGACATCGTGCGGATGTCGTTGCCGGCCATCAGCGGGGCACTCATCAGCGCCCACAGGGCGAAGTGGGAGCGGGACTCGGTCAGCGACAGGCCGGGGCGGCCGACGACCAGCATGTCGGGGTCGTTCCAGTGCCCCGGGCCGGACTGCGCGGCCAGCGGCGCATTGACGTCCAGGACGTTGCCGACGCCCATCGGGTAGCTGTTGGTGTTGCCGTTCTGCCAGATGTCGAGCAGGTCCTCGGTCGTCCGCCACAGGTCGGCGACCTCGCCCCAGTCGTACGTGGACCCCGTGATGGCGTGGAAGCTGTTGGGGTTGATGCTGTAGACGATCGGCCGACCGGTGGCGCGCAGGGCATCACGCATCAGCTTGAACCGCGCGACCTGCTCGTCACGCGTGCCGCTCGAGGAACACCAGTCGTACTTGAGGTAGTCGACTCCCCACGCGGCGAACGTGGCGGCGTCCTGGACCTCGTGGCCCCTGCTGCCCGTGGAGCCCGGGTAAGTGCCCACGGTCTGCGCGCAGGTGCGCTCCCCCGGCACCTGGTAGATGCCGAACTTCAGGCCCTTGCCGTGGATGTAGTCCCCGAGGGCCTTCATCCCGCTCGGGAACTTCGTCGGGTTGGCCCGCAGGTTGCCCTGCGCGTCACGCTGCGGGTCGAACCAGCAGTCGTCGACCACCACGTACCGGTAGCCGGCGTCCCGCATGCCCGAGGACACCATCGCGTCGGCGGCTTGGCGGACCTGGGCCTCGGTGATTCCGCACCCGAAGCTGTTCCAGCTGTTCCACCCCAGCGGTGGGGTGAGCGCCGGACTGCCCGGCGCGGCCGTGGCGGTGGACTGCGCTGAGGCCGTCACGGACGCGGTCACCGTCAGCACGGCGGCCGTGAGGAGGCGGAACAGTCGTCCGCCTGGTCGTCTGGGCACCGGGACTCCTTCGGCAGGAAAGAGAGAGGAGAGGGGGTTCGAAATTTCGATTGGCGTTCGGAAACCTCGGACGCCCCACGGATATTAGAGAGGCGACCGGCCCTGTCAACACCTCCCCGAGGAACGGGATCTGTCGCGTGATCAGCAAGGGAGCAAGGCCGAGGCGCACCGAATCCGCGCCAGTCGCTTCGAACGTTTCGAAGCGGCGCACGACTTGTGCGAGAAGGGTTGACGGGGTACGCCGCCCTCCTATCATCCGGAATGCTCGACAAGTCGCACCATGTTCGATATTTCGAATGCGACAGAGTCGCTCCGACCGATGAACTCGAGGTGGACACCTCCATGGATATGTCATGGCTACATCAACCTCTTACCCGTCGCCGCACGCTCGCGGCCGCCACCGGCCTGGCCGCCGGCGCCCTCCTCCCCTCTGGGCCCGCCCTCGCGACCGCGGCGCAGTACACGAACCCGGTGATCTGGCAGGACTTCGCGGACATCGACATCATTCGCGTCGGCGACACCTACTACGCCTCGGCCTCGACGATGCACTACTCGCCGGGCGCGCCCGTTCTGCGGTCGTACGACCTGGTGAACTGGGAGATCGCCGGCCATTCGGTACCCGTCCTCGACTTCGGCGCCAAGTACGACCTGAACGGCGCCCGCGGCTACGTCAGGGGAATCTGGGCATCGTCACTGGCCTATCGGCCCGGTAACAGGACCTTCTACTGGCTCGGCCAGATCGACTTCGCCCGGACGTACCTCTACACCGCCACCGCGGTGGAGGGGCCGTGGAACAGGCTGACGACGATCAGCACCCCCTACTACGACGCCGGCCTGCTCGTCGACACCGACGACACCCTCTACGTGGCGTACGGCAACACCACCATCAGCGTGGCCCAGCTCTCGCCCGACGGCCGCAACCAGGTCCGTACGCAGGAGGTGTTCAGGACACCGTCCGGCGTCGGCACCTTGGAGGGCGCCCGGTTCTACAAGATCAACGGGCAGTACTACATCTTCCTGACCCGCCCCGCGAACGGCCAGTACATCCTCAAGTCCTCGAGCGGCCCCTTCGGCCCGTACACGATGCGGCAGGTCCTCCTCGACCTGCGCGGACCGATCCCCGGCGGCGGCGTCCCCCACCAGGGCGGACTGGTGCAGACGCAGAGCGGCGCCTGGTACTACATGGCCTTCGTCGACGCCTACCCCGGCGGCCGCATGCCCGCCCTGGCACCGGTCACCTGGACCGCGGACGGCTGGCCCGTCGTACAGCTCGTCAACGGCGCGTGGGGCACCACGTATCCCAGTCCGGCCGTACCCCCTCCGCCCCGCCAGGTCACCCCGATGACCGGCGTCGACACCTTCGACGGTACGACCCTGAAACCGGGATGGGAGTGGAACCACAACCCCGACCCCACCAAGTGGTCGGCCGGCAACGGCCTGACGCTGCGGACCGCGACCGTCACCCACGACCTCTACTGGGCCCGCAACACCCTCACGCACCGCATCCAGGGCCCCACCTCCACCGCCACGGTCCAGCTCGACCACTCCGCGATGCGGGACGGCGACCGGGCCGGGCTCGCGCTGCTGCGTGACTCCTCCGCCTGGATCGGCCTCAAGCGCGACGGCGGCGCGACACGGGTGGTGATGGTCACCGGGCTGACCATGGACAGCAACTGGAACACCACCGGCACCGGCACCGAGATCGCGAGCGCGCCCGTCTCCGGCGGCCGCGTCTGGCTGCGCGCGAACGCGGACATCCGCCCTGGCGCACCGCGCCCCGGGACCTTCTCCTACAGCACCGACGGCATCACGTTCACCCGTCTCGGACCCGCCTTCTCCATGGGCAACGACTGGCGGTTCTTCATGGGCTACCGGTTCGCCCTCTTCAACCACGCCACTCAGGCCCTCGGCGGCGCGGTCCGCGTCACGCGGTTCGAGGTGTCCACACCCTGAACCGAGCCATCGACCGCGCCGCCCGACCCCCGCCCCGGCCAGGAGGACCATGAGCCCGCCGAAACAGCCCGGTCTTCGCCGGGCATCCGTCCTGAGCGTGCCGGCCGCGACCGTCCTGACGAACCCGGCACCGCGACCGGCATCAGCGAGAAAGGGGCAGGCCGCAACCAGTACCCGAGCCATCGGACTGACGGGCGGCCGGCGCGCGGGCGGTCGTCGGGTACGTAACCGAGGTGCCGCACGGTCCGTTCGACGGCCTCGCGCTCGGCGCGGCCGACGTGCGGGGCGTTGTCGAGGGCGCGGGAGGCCACGGAGCGGGAAACACCGGCGCGTTCGGCCACCTCGTCGAGCGTCGGACACCGACGCGGCGCTGCTTCTGCCATGGCTCCTGAGTCTTCCTCAGGCGCGGAACGCTCAGGGACGCATGAGAGGGGATCGCTTCCAGTGCAGTGGCCCACAGGACCTACGTCCCCCTGTGAAAGTCGCATGCCGCGCCGTCCATTGACAGCTCAACCACCCACCCACACGATGGGGACCGCTTCTAGTGGGAGCGCTCCCAAAGCGCACCTCCTCCGAAACCGAGGTCCTGTCTTGAGCCGCAGACTCCGCACCCTGATGGCAGCGCTCTGTGCTCTGCCGCTGGCGTTCGCCGCCGCACCCTCCGCCCACGCGGCCGACCCCACCACCATGACCAACGGGTTCTACGTGGACCCCGACTCGAGCGCGAAGCGGTGGGCGGCCGCCAACCCCGGCGACGGCCGGGCCGCCGCGATCGACGCCTCCATCGCCAACACACCGATGGCCCGCTGGTTCGGCTCCTGGAGCGGCACCATCAGCACCGCGACAGGTGCCTACGTCGGAGCGGCGGACTCCCGGGACAAGCTGCCCGTCCTCGTCGCCTACAACATCTACCACCGTGACTACTGCGGCGGGCACTCCGCCGGCGGAGCCGCCTCGCCGTCCGCCTACGCCGGCTGGATCGCTCAGTTCGCCGGAGGCATCGCGGCCCGCCCGGCCCTCGTCATCCTCGAACCGGACTCCCTCGGAGACTACGGCTGCATGACCCAGGCCCAGATCGACGAACGCGAGGCCATGCTCACCGGCGCCCTCGCCGAGTTCAACCGCCAAGCCCCCAACACCTGGGTCTACATGGACGCCGGCAACCCGCGCTGGGCCGACGCGGCGACCATGGCCCGGCGCCTCCACGAAGCCGGCCTCCGACAGGCCCACGGCTTCTCGCTCAACGTCTCCAACTACGTCACCACCGCCGAGAACACCGCCTACGGCAACGCCGTCAACAACGAACTGGCCGCCCGCTACGGCTACACCAAGCCGTTCGTCGTGGACACCAGCCGCAACGGCAACGGCTCCAACGGCCAGTGGTGCAACCCCTCCGGCCGCCGCATCGGCACGCCCACCCGGACGGGCGGAGGCGCCGAGATGCTCCTGTGGATCAAGACTCCGGGCGAGTCCGACGGCAACTGCGGTGTCGGAACCGGCTCCACGGCCGGCCAGTTCCTCCCCGAGGTCGCCTACAAGATGATCTACGGCTACTGATCCAGGACGCCCGCCGTCCGCACAGGCGACCGGCAGTCCGCCGGGGCGGCGGGCACTCCCCCGTCCCTCTCACCGGGGAGGGACGCCCCGCACCCCGGGGGGTGAGGCCGATACGCGGAGAAGGCTTCCCGGAGGAACTGAAGCCGCCCTTCGAGGTCCTCGGTGACGGCGAGGGCGCCGTCACCGGCCGGAACGGCGGCGCCCGCGTCCCTTCCCCGGGTGATCCGGGAAAAGGAAACCGGGTGCGGTGGTGCCCGTGCCGGACGCCGCACCCCCCGGGTGAAAGCCCCGCCGGGCCGCACCCGCGGGGCTTCCCGTCGAACGCCGCTGTCACACGCCTGCCGCCGGCTGCGTGGACGCGGGCCGAGCGGTTCACCAGGACCTGGCGATCAGGTCGGCCATGGCGAGCAGTCCGACCGCGGCGATCGCGCTCCGCAGGGCCACCGGCGACAGCGACCGGCCGTACCGGGATCCGAGCAGACCCCCGGCCGTCGACCCCGCCGCGACGATCCCGGCGACGTACCAGTCGACGGTGGTGACGCTGACGAAGACGACCGCCGCCACCAGGTTCACCGTCAGCGCCAGGGCGTTCTTGACGGCGTTCAGGCGCTGCAGGTCCTCGGTGGTCAGTGCGCCGAGCAGTCCGATGAGGACGACCCCCTGCGCGGCTCCGAAGTAGCCGCCGTAGATGCCGGTGCCGAACACGCCGAGCCGGAGCCCCGCACCGCCGCGTCGCTGCCCGGCGGCCGGCCGGCGGGCCAGGACGGGCTGCAGGACCACCAGTGCGCAGGCCGTACCGATGAGCACCGGCACGATCTTCTGGAACCAGGCGGACGGCAGGTACAGCAGCAGGAGGCTGCCGATCAGCGCGCCGCCGCCGGCGGCCGCCGCGAGCCGCAGGAGGAGCGGGCCCTGTCCGGTGAGCTGCCGGCGGTAGCCGTACACCGCGCCGCCCATGCCCGGCACGAGCCCGACGTTGTTGGACACCGTGGCCAGGATCGGCGGGTAGCCCATCGCGATCAGTGCGGGGAACGTGATCAGCGACCCCGAGCCGACCACCGCGTTGACGGCGCCCGCTCCCGTGGCGGCGATCGTCAGCAGTCCGAAATCCCATCCGTCCACAGCTACTCCGAACCCCTCATGGCAGCCGCGGATCCGGTTCCGCACCGAGGCGGCTTCGGCTGAACAGCAGGGCCGGCTCCTCCGACAGCATGCCGAACGTCTGCACGGCGCCGACGAGGATGGTGTGGTCGCCGGCCGGATGGGTGGACTCGACCAGGCAGTCGAAGTAGGCGATCCCGCCGAGCAGCACCGGCGAACCGGTGCGGGGGGCGGGCGCGTGGGCGACGGTGGAGAACGCGGCGCCGCCCCGGGTCCGGACCGGGTCCGCGAACGACCGGGCCGTCGGCTCCTGGAGGGAGCTCAGCACGGTCACCGCGAACCCGTCGCCGGACAGCACCTGGCGGGCCGTCCGGGAGCCGGTCCCGAGCACCGCCAGGACCAGCAGCGGGTCGAGCGACACGGTGGTGAACGCGTTCACCGTCATGCCGTGCGCCTCCCCGTCCCGGACGCAGGTCAGCACGGTCACGCCGGTGGGGAACCGGCCGGCCGACCGCCGGAACTCACTGGACGGGTGTTCCGGCAGCCGCACCCGGTCGGCGCTTTCGGTGCGGGTCACCGGCCGTCTTCCGAGGTGGCCGCCCGCAGTGAGCCGAGGAGACCGAAACCGGCCGCGACCTCGTCCCGGGGCACCCCGAAATCGATCAGGCAGGCGATCTCGTCGACATCGGCCTTCCGGACCCGCTCGACGACGTCGACGGCCTTGTCGAGGGTGCCGAGCAGACCGCCCTCGTCGAAGTACCGCTCGAAGGAGCGCTCGACCAGGGCGTCGAAGTGCCGGGGGCTGAGCGCCTCGGGGTCGATCCGCCGCCCCTTCGGACCGGAGCTCATGGTCAGCCCGGCGAAGCTGCGGAGGTAGGCGCACAGCGGTTTGCGGACCGTCTCCCTGGCGACGGCCTCGTCCTCGTGCAGGTACGTGTGGAGCATGAGGACGACGTGTCCGCGGTCCCGGTCCGAACCCGACCGGACCGCGTACTCCTCGCGGTAGAGCGCGACCTTGTCGGACAGGTCCTCCAGGCTCTGGCCGACGAGGTGGGTCAGCAGCCCGGCCCGGGCGCGGCCCGCCGCCCGGAACGTCTCGGGACCGCCCGAACTCGTGATCCAGACCGGGAGTTCGGCCTGCACGGGACGCGGATAGGACCGCACGGACTGGGTTTCGCCCGCGCCGTCGACGACGGACAGCGAGCCGCCGCGCCACAGTTCGCGCACCTCCTCCACGGTCGTCTCCAGCTTCGCCTTGCGGTCCGCGAAGTTCTCCGGACGCAGCGCGAAGTCCTGCGGGTGCCATCCGGAGGCGAACGACACGCCGACCCGGCCGCCGGAGAGGTTGTCGACCACCGACCACTCCTCGGCGATGCGGACCGGATGGTGCAGCGGTGCCACCACGCTCCCCGCGCGGATCCCGACGCGCTCGGTGACGGTCGCGACGGCCGCCCCCAGCACGGACGGGTTCGGATAGATGCCGCCGAACTCGTGGAAGTGCCGCTCCGGTGTCCACACCGCGGTGAAGCCGTGGGTGTCGGCGAACTTCGCCCCTTCGAGGAGCAGACCGTACCGGTCCGTCGCGTCGGCCTCCGCCTCCTGCTCGTTGGCGAAGTAGAACAGACTGAAATCCATGGTCTTGACGTCCTCCGTCAGATGTCGAGGGTGACGTCGTAGGCCGACAGCCACCGGTTGAGCCAGAGCGCCATCTCCAGCCCGCCGCGGCTGTAGGGAAGGCTCGTCGCGCTCAGCGACCGGTCCATGACCTTGTCGACCCTGGCCCGGTCCAGGAGCGGGTGCACCGGTGCGTTCCGGTCGGCGAGCACCTCGGCCATCTCGGCCCGCAGCGCGGCCTCGTACCCCGGATCCTGGGTCGCCGGGTACGGCGTCTTCTTCCGCTCCAGGATCGACGCCGGCAGCAGGTCCCGGGCCGCCGCGCGCAGCAGGCTCTTCTCCTGTCCGTCGAACGTCTTCATCTCCCACGGCGTGTTGAACACGTACTCGACCAGGCGGTGGTCGCAGAACGGCACGCGGACCTCCAGCCCGACCGCCATGCTCATGCGGTCCTTGCGGTCGAGGAGGGTCTGCACGAACCGCGTCAGGTTGAGGTACGACACCTTGCGCATCCGCCGGTCGACGTCGCTCTCCCCGGCCAGCACGGGCACCTCGGCGACGGCGTCGGCGTACCGGTCGGCCCGGTACCCGGCGATGTCGAGCTTCTCCCGCAGGCCGCCGTCGAGCAGCGACGTGCCGCCGAAGTACCGGGCGGAGCCGGAGGTGAGCCACGGGAACGTGGTCGCGTCGACCGCCTCCGGGCGGTGGAACCAGAGGTAACCGCCGAACAGTTCGTCGGCGGACTCGCCCGAGAGCGCCACCGTCGAGTGTTGGCGGACCGCGCGGAACAGGAGGTAGAGCGACGGCCACATGTCGCCCCAGAAGGCCGGCGGCACGTCGGTGGCGCGCAGCACGGCCGCCCGCACCTCCGGCTCGGACAGCTCGCGGCTGTCCAGCAGGATCTCCCGGTGATCGGTGCCGACGTGCGCGGACAGGTCCCGCACGAACGGTGCGTCGGGGGCGCCGCGCACCGCGTCGGGTTCGAAGCTGTCGGTCGAGCCCTTGAAGTCCACGGAGAACGAGTTCACGCGGCCGCGGCCTTCGCGCTCCAGGACCTGGGCGGCGATCGCCGTGATGGTCGAGGAGTCCAGCCCGCCGGAGAGCAGGGTGCACACCGGCACGTCCGAGATCAGCTGCCGGGCGACGATGTCCTCCAGCAGGTCCCTGACGTTCGCGACGGTCCGCTCGCGGGTGTCGGTGTGCGGCGCCGCTTCGAGCGTCCAGTACCGGGCCTTCCTGATGCCCGTCGCGTCGACCCGGAGCACCTCGCCCGGGAGGACCTCGTGCATGCCGCTGAACACGGCGGCCCCGGGCGTCTTCACCATGTCCAGGGCCTCGCACAGGCCGGCCCGGTCGACGGTCCGGCGCGCCTGCGGGTGGGCCAGGATCGCCTTGGGCTCCGACCCGAACAGGAGTCCGCCGGGGGTGGGGTGGTAGTAGAGGGGCTTCACGCCCATCCGGTCCCGGACGAGAACGAGCTCCTGGCGCACCGCGTCCCAGATGCCGATGGCGAACATGCCGTTGAGGCGGCGGGCGAAGTCCACCCCCCACTGGAGGTAGGCCCGCAGGACGACCTCGGTGTCGCTGTTGGTCCGGAACGTGTGGCCGTGCTGGACCAGCTCCGTGCGCAGCTCACGGTAGTTGTAGACCTCGCCGCAGAAGGTGAGGGCCGCGAGCGTGCGGTCGCCGTCGTGGTCGGCGACCATCGGCTGTTTGCCGCCTTCGAGGTCGATGATCGACAGCCGCCGGTGCCCCAGCGCGATCGGACCGGAGATCCACGTCCCCTCCTCGTCCGGACCGCGGCACTCCATGGTCCGGGTCATCCTGCGTACGAGTTCGTGATCGCGTTCGGGTCCGCGATCGCGGTCGAACCATCCGGTGATTCCGCACACGTCGTGTGTTCTCCGCTCTTCGGATCGGGGCTAGGCCAGGCGGCTGTCGACGACCGCGAGGAGCTCGCGCGGTGTCTTCGCGTCGGAGGTGACGGACTCGGGGAGCTCGATCCCGTACCGGCGTTCCAGCTTCGAGATCGCGTTGAGCAGCGTCAGCGAGTCGTATCCGAGGGCGTCGAACGTGAGGTTGAGGACCTCCGGCGTCGGATCGACCGGATTCTCGTAGTCGTTGCACTCGTTGAGCAGCTCGATCAGCTCGTCGAGGGTGAGCTTCTCCATGGGGCGGCCTTTCGTCGGGTGGTCGGTTCGCAGGGACGGGTCGGGGCGGAGCACCGCGTCGGCCGAGGCGACGAGGGCCCGCAGGAAGTCGGGGTCGAACGGTCCGTAGGTGCGCCGGCCCCCGGCCGAGCGGGGCGACATCAGGTGCCCGAGCCGCGGATGGACCGTCAGCTCGGACCGCAGGCCGTGCGCGAGCGCCGCGCGGTGCAGCAGGTGGGCCTGGCGGGGCGGCGTCGTCCAGTCCTCGGCGCCCACGTGGATCGTGATCCGGCCGGTGAGCCCGGCCAGTCGGCGGTGCGGAGCGGGCTGCGCGAACCAGTCGCGCCAGAACGAGGCGGGCGCCGACTCGTCGCCGTGCGCCAGCGCCTGCCGCTCCCAGGTGTCGTACTCCAGCGCGAGTTCGGCGCGCAGCAGTTCGAGGTCGACAGTCGGGCCGAAGCGGTCGACCAGGTCGAAGTCCTCCCACCAGCCGCTGCGCCCCGTCTCGTCGGCCTTCGCCGCGGCGAGGTCGACGCTGCCGTCCGCGCCGGTGAATCCGCCCGTGCTCAGCCATTCCAGACGCCGGTCCAGGCCCATCCACCGCTGGAACACGGGACGCGCCTCGGCGCTGGGGGCGACGACCGCCAGGTGGCTCTCGCCCCCGAGGCGCTCCGCCGCGGCCACCGCCACCTCCGCGCCCATCGAGACGCCCAGGAGCAGGACGCGGTCGCCGTCCACGTCGGGGTGGGCCCGTGTCCGTTCGGCGACCCGGACCGCGTCGTCGACGAGGCCGGTGAACGTGAACCGGGGTGAGCCCGCGCCGCCGTGGTGGTCCTCGCTCAGGAAGCGCGTGTCGAACGCGGCCGCGGCGAGTCCGGCCCGGACCAGGGCGGCACCCAGGTCGTCGAACAGGCGGACCGGGCCGTTCCCGGACGCCTCGGCGGGAAGGAAGGCGTCCCGGTCCCAGGCTCCGAACGGGTGCAGCAGCACGACCGCCGGGACGCCCCGGCCGGGCGGGAGCTCGTTCGGGAGCCGCAGTACCGCGGTCCGGCCGTCGTCCCACGACAGGTCGTCGGTGCGGCCGGGGGCAGTGTTCGTCGTCATGTCCGTCCCCTTCTCAGACGCGCACGAGGGTGCAGAACCACTGCATGCCCCCGGACAGGCCGGCGAGCGCCACGAGGTCGCCGGGGGCCAGCTCGTCCCGGGAGTCGTAGACGCTCAGGCAGATGAGCTGGTCGGCGCAGCCGACGTGGCTCAGTTCGGCGGCGAGCTCCGCGTTCGTCCTCTCCAGCGGGATCCCGGTCGCCTTGGCGACCCCGGCCAGCGAGTGCTGGTTGTCGTTCAGGTAGATCAGGCGCCGGATCTGAGACGACGGCACGCCGGCCCGCTCGCAGGCGCGCTCCACGACGGCGGCCACCTGGTGGTCGACGTCCTTGACGAACTGGGCGAGCTGCTCGGGTTCACGACGGAAGTGCCGGTGGACCAGGGCCATCTGGTCCACTTCGAGGTTCTCGCCGACCGGAGCGGCGCTGCCGCCGTACTCGACCCGGAAGAAGTCCACGTAGCGCGGGTCCACGATCTGGTCGGTCGCCAGCCACCGCAGCCGGCCGTGTCCGCGCTGGACCACCGCGGCGGCGGCCCCGTCGCTGCCGAGGCAGGTGTTGTTGCGCATCCGGTTGATGTGCGCCTCGCTGACCCGGTGGACCGCGACCAGCAGGACGCGCCGGATGTCGTCCCGGACCGCCATGAGCCCGGCGATCTGCTGGAGTGCGGTCACCGCGGACGCGCACCCCTGCGTGGCGAGCAGGGTCGGTGTCGTACCCAGTTCGAGTTCGCGGGCGACCGCCGCGGAGGCGTCCCAGTTGAGGTACTCCGGGACTCCGCTGTCGGCCACGACCAGGTAGTCGATGTCCGACGCCCGCAGACCGGCGGCGTCGAGGGCCTGCCGGGCGGCGTCCGCAGCCATGCGGGTCTGGCCGACGCCCGGTGCGGCCCGGTGGAAGGTGCGGTACCCCCAGCGGATCACCCGGTCGGGGTCGTCGACGTAGGAGGGGGCGGTTTCGGCGACGTCGCAGGGCTCACCCAGTACGTGGGCGAGGGACGCGATGCCGAGTGCCACGGGCGCGTTCATGCCGTAACTTCCTTGGTCTCGTTGGTCTGCCGGGCCGCCAGTACGAGGAGGACCGTCGTCTGCGTCCCGGCGTTGATGATCATGGCGATCCACGCCCCCGTCAGGCCCAGGGGGGTGAGGACGAGCAGCGGTGCCAGGCAGAGCTGCAGGGCCGCGCCGACCGTGGTGGAGGTGGCCAGCGCCTTGCCGTTCCCGCCGCCGAGGAAGATGCCGCTCAGGGTGACGTTGCAGAGCAGCAGGGCGATGTAGACCGAGAGCCACGGGATCTGGCCGTAGGCCGCGGAACGGATGGCCGCCTCGCCCGTGACCGCGTCCACCGCGAGGCCGCCGAGGAGCAGCACCGCCAGTCCGCCGAGCACGGACCAGGCGATGCCGAGACGCACCGACGAGGAGCGGCTCGCCGCGAGCAGCACGGCGTCGTCGGCGCCGTTCGCCTGGGCCGCGATGATGGTGGCGGCCTGGCGCATCGCGTACGCCGCCATGGTGAGGAACAGCAGCGTCCGCGTGACGGTCCCGTACGCGGCGACCTCGTCCGTTCCGAAACGGGCCACCACTCCGACGATCAGCATGCCGGCGGCCATCCGCACCAGGAAGTCCACTCCCAGCGGCAGGCCGGCGGCGAGGATCTCGCGGACCGGGCCGGGTCCCGGGGTCTTCGGCGCCTCCGGGGCGGCGGTCATGTCCCGCACCAGCGGGGACCGCCGGTAGAGCCACCAGGTCACCGCCAGCGTGACGGCCCGCGACGCGACCAGGGCCAGGGCCGCCCCGGTGACGCCGAGCCGGGGGGCGCCCAGCCACCCGAAGATGAGGACGGGGTCGGCCACGACGAGGATCAGGTTCGACAGGATGGCCATGCGCATCGGCGTGCGCGTGTCCCCCTTGGCCTTGAACGTGCTGTCGACCAGGTGCTGGCCGTAGAACACCGCTATGCCCGGCACCGCGACGGTGAGGTAGTCGACCGACAGCCGGACCGCCGACGCCTCGTCCGAGCCGAGGATGACCTTCGCCAGGGGCTCCCTCAGCACGAAGAGCACCACGCAGATCACCGCGGTGACGACGAGGGTGATGCGGAACGCGGCCCGCAGCACCGGGCGCAGGCGCCCGTACTCGCTCGCGCCGACGGCGCGCGACAGCACGATCGTCGTGCCCCCGCTGACGGCCAGGACGACGCTCATGAGCACGTTCTCGAGCGTGGCGGCCATGGTCACGGCGGCGAGCGCGGGCCCTCCGAGCCGGGCGATCCACACGACCGTGATGATGCTGGCGATGACACCCGACATGAGCTCGATGTAGACCGGCCAGGCGACGTTCAGCAGACGTGCCGGGTCGAGCCATCCGGTCAGCGGCCCGCGCTTCGTCGGCGGGCTCGTTCGCACGGTGGGTGTGGTCATCGCGACGTGCTTTCCTTCGTTGATCGGAACCGTTGAGGTGCGAATGCCGCCGGGATCCCGTCGGTGCCACCGAGCATCAGCGCGGTCATCAGGTCCGCCGCGACCGGCGCGAGCAGGAAGCCGTGCCGGTAGTGCCCGGTGCAGACGTAGGCGCCGGAGCGGCCGGGGACGGGACCCATGACGGGCAGGTGGTCGGGGGTGTCGGGCCGCAGGCCCACCCGTGTCGCCGCCACCTCGTGCCCGGCCAGCGCCGGCACGAGCGCGACCGCTTTGCGCAGCAGCGACTCGGTGGCCCGCGCCGAGGGCCGCACGTCGAAGCCCGCGTGGTCCAGGGTGGCGGCGACGACCGTCTCGTGGCCGTCCCGGCCGGCGAGGTAGACGGGCCCTCCCCGCACCACTCCGCGGATGCCGTGCCGGAGTCCGGGGCCCTTGGACGGATCCCGCAGCAGCACCACCTGGCCGCGGACCGGCGTGACCGGCCACTCGTGCAGCTCGGGCGACCACGCCCCGGCGGCGACGAGGACCGAGCCCGCGCAGACCTCGTCGAGCGACCGGACGCGCCGGTCGACGTAGCGGACCCCGAGCGCCCGTCCGGCGGCGCGCAACGCGGTCCGGACCCGCTGCGCGTCGACGTGGTGGTCCTCGGTGGCGAAACCGCCGCCCCGGCACTCGGGCGCGAGCAGCGGCTCCCGGGCCCTCAGTCCGTCGGCGTCCAGGCTCTCGCACGGGACGTCGTAGCCCTCCCGGAAGGCGTACATCCTGGCCAGCCGCGCACGGTCCTCGGCGGAGTGGGCGACGAGGAGCAGCCCGTCGGTCGCGTACCCGAGGTCGATCCCGCTCGCGGCGGCGAGTTCCGCGGCGAACGCGGGCCATGCGCGACGCGCCTCGTGGGCGAAGGCCAGCAGGGCCGGATCGGGGAAGTCCGCCTCGCTCACCGGTGCCAGCATGCCGGGCGCGACCGCGGAGGCCGTGCCGGGGATCTCGTCGTGGAAGACGTGTACGTCGAGCCCGCGCTGGGCGCAGCGCCACGCCACCGCGAGGCCGATGACTCCGCCGCCGATCACGGCGACGTCCGGACGCCGGGTCATGCGACGTGTCCCGCCGGCTCCGGCTCACGGAGCGTCAGGCCCCGCCCGAGGCTCGTGAGGACGTCGCGCAGTGCGCCGGCGAGGTCGAACCAGCGCTCCCGGTCGAGCGCCTGAGCGCCGTCGCAGAGCGCGGACGCCGGGTCGGGGTGGATGTCGAGGAGCAGCCCGTCGGCTCCGACCGCCGCGGCGGCGAGCGCGAGCGGCTTGACCAGGTGGCGGTGGCCGACCCCGTGGCTGGGGTCGACGATGACGGGGAGGTGGCTCATGTGCTTGACCACCGCCACCGCGCTCAGGTCCAGCGTGAACCGCGTCGACGGCTCGAAGCTCCGGATCCCCCGCTCGCACAGCACGACGTCGGGGTTTCCGGCGGCGAGCACGTACTCGGCCGCCTGCAGCCACTCGCTCACGGTGCACCCGAATCCGCGCTTGAGCAGTACCGGCCGCCCGGCCCGGCCGACGGCCCTGAGGAGGGTGAAGTTCTGTGCGTTGCGGGTGCCGATCTGGAGCACGTCGGCGTGCTCGGCGACGAGGTCGACCGTCTCCGCGTCGACGACCTCGGTCACGACGGGCAGGCCGGACTCCGCCCTGACCTCGGACATGATCCGCAGGCCCTCGTCCCCCAGCCCCTGGAAGCTGTAGGGGGAGCTGCGCGGCTTGTAGGCGCCACCGCGCAGCGCGACGGCGCCGCCGGCCTTCGCCATCTCCACCGAGGCGGACATCTGCTCGTGGCTCTCGACCGCGCAGGGCCCCGCGATCAGCGCGAAGTCGACACCGCCGACCGTCGCCGACCCGCCGAGGCCGACGATGGACCCGAGAGGAGCGGCCGCCCGGTCGGTCAACGGCGCGTCGGAGTGGTCGGTCACCACCCGCTGCACCAGGCCGGACTCGTGCAGCGCGTCGGCCGGCGCGAGCCGGTCGCCCGGCACGTACACCAGCAGCTGATCGCCGATCCGGCACATGGTCGTGCCGTGCGCGGCCGGGACGCGGGCGTGTATGCGCTCGCGCACCGCTTCCTCATCTACAGCCCTGCAGACAAGCAGCACCGGGACTCCTTCCAGAGGTGGGACACCTGATGTGTGTGCGAACAAGCTCAGTGCAGGAACCGGCCGCCGTCGACGACCAGCGTCTGTCCGGTGACGCCGGTGGCGGCGGCGATCCCGAGCACCGTGTCGGCCACCTCCTCCGGCGCCACCACGCGCCGCAACGCGGTGGCGGCCAGGAGGCCGGTGAGGACGTCGTCGGGGAGCGAGTCGGTCATGGACGACGCGACCGGCCCCGGTGCGACGCAGTTGACCCGGATGCCCCGGTCGCCGAGTTCACGGGCGGCCGACCGGGTCAGGCCGACCACGGCCGCCTTGGCGGCGGCGTAGTGCGGACCGAACGCCCCGCCGGTGAACGCCGCGACGCTCGACAGGTTCACGACCGCGCCGGCCGCCGCGGACAGCGGCCCCAGCAGCTCCCGCGTCACCGCGAACGGCACCTCGACGTTCAGCTGCATGCAGTGCCGCCACTGCGCGGTGTCCAGGTCGGCGTATGCCGTCGGCCTCGCCCCGCCGATGCAGTTGACCAGCAGGTCCACGCTCGTCCACGGCAGCGCCGCGACGAGTCCGGCGGGACCGTCGTCGCGGGTCAGGTCCACCTGGACCGACGACAGCGACGGGTGGGAAAGGGCCGGGGGCCGCGTGTGGAACTGGGCGAGGACCTCCGCTCCCGAGGCCAGGGCGCGGGCCACGACAGCGGTGCCGATGTCTCCGGACGCTCCGGTGACCACCACGTGCTTCATCCGGTCGGCTCCTTGTCCGGGAGGAATGCCTTGGGTTCCAGCAGAAAGCCGGTCAGACTGCCGTCGTGCGGGAGTTCCGGCCCGCTCGTCCAGGGGGCCGCCCCGCCGACCACGACGCGCCGGATCCGCGGCTCCGCCAGGGCGGCGGGGGGAAGGCCGGGGTCGTCGCTGAGGACCGACAGCGCGAGCGTCGGGCCGAACGGCTCCAGGCCGTCGGCGGCCGACCACCGCGTGACGACGGCGAAGGGGAACGGCAGCTCGGTGCCGAGGGACGGGTGCCGGGGGTCGGACGTGCTGAGCACGACCGGGCGCGCGGCGTACGAGCCGTCCGGCAACGGGACCGGGCCGGCGTCGGCCGAGTGGCGCCGCAGGCCCGCCTGTTCCAGGCCCGCGACCGCGTGACGCAACCGCTCGGCCTGTTCCGCGGAGACCGTCGGCAGCACGGCGTCGGGATGGTCCGCCGGAAGGTTCGGCGCGGCGTCCAGGCGGGCCGCCAGGACATCGGCCACCTCCGCCGGGTCCCCGCTGGTGCGGATCACGGACGTGTTGGTGCAGCGGACGCCCGCGTCGGCGGCGACGGAGCGGGCCAGCGCGTCGACGACGTCCGGTGACAACGGCCGGTCCAGCAGCACGGCGCTGCGGCCGGGCCCCCGGGCCAGCACGCGGGGGTGGTCCGCCCATCGGCTCACGGCGGCCGGCCCGCCGTACACGATGCCCAGTTCGGTCGCGGCGAGGAGCCGCTCGCCCAGTTCGTGGGCACCGGGGAGGACGGAGAGGCACTGGGGCGGCAGCCCGGCCGCCAGGAGGGCGGCCGCGAGCCGGAACGGTGTGAACGGGTCGCGCGTCCCCGGCCGCACGATGACGCCGAGTCCGAGCGACAGCGCCCGGGCCCAGGTCAGATGCGGGTCGACGTGGTTCGACGGGGTCACGATCCCGAGGGTCCGGCCACGGGGCACCCACCGGACGCGGGCCGCCGGCGCCGGCAGCTGCCGCGCGTTGCTCTCCTCCAGCCGGGCCAGCCCGTCGCGGACGCTGCGCAGACCGTCGCTCACGACCCGGTGCGGCAGGCCCGTGGCGGCCACCACACGGCGGCGGTACTCGTCGGCCGGCTCGCCGGCCAGCTCGGCCTCGGCGAAGAGCTCACCGGCCCGGCTGAACACCGCCTGCGGGACGGCCGCGCCCCGCAGCCGGCGCAGAGCCAGCTGGAGCAGGAGGGCCGGAGACACCCCGACACGGGCCACCGGCACGCCGTGGACGCCGGGCAGGTCGGCGGTCTCGTCGCAGGCGAACGTCTCGCCGCTCACCAGCGGCTGCAGGATCGAAGGGCTCATCTAGTACACGCCCTCGATCACCTTCGCACCGGACGCCGGGCGGAAGGGCTGCACGTCGGCGAGGTCGTCGCCGTCGCCCGGCCCGCCCGGGACGATCCGTACCGCGGTGTCGCGCTCCCGCACGTTGGGCAGGAACAGATCCCTCGTCAGCAGGTGCACGAGGACGCGGCCCCGCTCGCCGGGCGCCACCCGCTCGCCCGTGTCCGGGTCCACCACCTCGACGACCGACCGGGGCTGGAAGGTCCGGAAGACGCACGGATGCGTGTCGCCGGGCTCGGGAGACCGCTGCGGCGCGATGCCCATGAGGCTGTTGCCGTAGATCCCGCGCACCTCGGCGTGCGGGAAGAACTCGGTTTGGAGCAGCCGCAGGGAGGTGCCGCTGATGCTGGTGCCGCTCCAGATGATGCCGGTGACGCGGTCGGCCAGCATGCCGTAGAGCTTCGGGCGCGCGCACAGCGCCTCCAGCACGGGCGGCGTGATGAACAGGACCCGTATGTCCTGCGACCGGGCGATGGTCTCGACCTGGTCGAGGACGTGCTGGACGTACTCGTCGGCCAGGGGCCGCCGATCGGTCCGGATCAGCAGCTTCACCCACCGCGGGTCGAAGTCCACGGTGAAGAACATGGAGCGGCGCAGGTGTGCCAGCCGGCGCACGGAGCGGCCGACGATGTGCGGTCCCGTCGGCCCGACGTGCAGCCAGTGGCCGCCGCCGCCGAACGCGGGCAGCACGGTCTCGACCCAGTCCACGCCCTCCAGCCGGGACCGGTGCTCGACGACGCGCTTGGGCACGCCGAGCGTGCCGCCCGACTCGTACACCTCGAACGGGCTGTCGGCCGAGCCGGCCGGCTTCAGGTCGTCGACCGGGACCGTGCGCAGTTCGTCGCTCAGGTCGGGGAACTTCCGCAGATCGGCGAACTCGACGACGTCGCGTAGGGGGTCGAAGCCGAGGCTGTCCTTCCGCTTCAGCCAGAACGGCGATCCGGTCCCGGGGCCGAAGTGCCACCGGAGGATGTCCTGGAGGTGCGTGGCCATGTCCTTGTCTCCGTAGCCCGTCATGCCGTCACCCGCTCGGCTGCCTTCAGCGCGTTCGCCACCATGTCGAGGCCCTTCTCGGTGAACAGGGATTCCGGGTGGAACTGCACGCCCTCGATCGGCAGGTCGCGGTGCCGCAGTCCCATGACCTCGCCGGCGTCCGTCCAGGCCGTCACGACGAGTTCCTCCGGCAGGGACGCCGGGTCGACGGTCAGCGAGTGGTACCGCGTCACGTCCAGCGGGCTCGGCAGCCCGGTGAAGGCGCCGGTTCCCTGGTGGAAGACGGGGCTGAGCTTGCCGTGCATCGGCAGCGCCGCCCGGACCACGCGCGCGCCGAACGCCTCCGCGATGCACTGGTGCCCGAGGCACACGCCGAGGATCGGCACACGCCGGCCGAGGTCGCGGACGAGTTCCAGCGAGACGCCCGCGTCCCGCGGCCCGCCCGGGCCGGGCGAGATGAGGATCAGGGCGGGGTTCAGCGAGGCGATCTCGTCCACGGTCGCCGCGTTGTTCCGCACGACGCGGCACTCGTGCCCGAGTTGGCCGCTGTACTGCGCGAGGTTGTAGACGAAGGAGTCGTAGTTGTCGATGATGACGATCACGCTTGGTCCCCCGCTCCGAGGCTGACGGCGGCGGCGCGGGCGGCGGCCCGGAGCTTCGCCAGGCACTCCTCGCGTTCGGCGAGGGGATCGGAGTCGTAGACGATCCCGCCGCCCGCCTGCAGGTGTATCCCGCCGTCGTGCACGACGAGCGCACGGATGGTCAGGTACAGGTCGGCGTGGCCCACGCCGAACGAGCCGACCGCGCCCGAGTACAGGCCGCGTCCGACCGGCTCGAGTTCGTCGATGATCTCGATCGCGCGGACCTTCGGAGCACCGGTCATGGTGCCGGCCGGGAAACTGGCGCGGACGAGGTCGTCGGTGCGGCAGCCGGGGCGGAGCCGCCCGCGCACATCCGATGTCATATGCATGACATGGGAGTACCGCTCGACCTCCATCAGGCGGGGCACCCGGACGGTGCTCGGCGCGCAGACCCGCCCGAGGTCGTTGCGGGCCAGGTCGACGAGCATCCGGTGCTCGGCCAGCTCCTTCTCCGACGAGAGGAGGTCCTGCTCGGCCATGAGGTCCGCGGCGCGGTCGGCGCCCCGGGGGCGCGTGCCGGCCAGCGGCCGGATGAGAACGTCACGGTCGGTGAGGGTGACGCACGGTTCCGGCGACGCACCGACGACCTCGAAGTCCGTGCTGCGGTAGTAGAAGTGGTAGGGCGAGCGGTTGAACTCCGCCAACCGCCGGTACACCGTCAGGCCGTCCGCCTCGGCGGGTGCCGAGTACCGGGTGGACAGCACGACCTGGAAGATGTCGCCGGCCAGGATGTACTCCTTGGCCCTGCGCACGGCCTCCAGGTACTCGTCCACCCCGTGTCCGAAGGTGCCCGCGCCGGCCCGGGTCGGCGTCTGCGCGAACTCCCCGGCTCCCCGGAGCACCCGCTCGACGCGCTCGGCGGCGCCGCGGGCCGCCGGCGCCGTGGCGCCCCGGCCGACCACCGTGGTCCCGGTCCGGTCGAACCGGACCAGCACCTCCGGCAGGAACAGGTCGTAGGTGGGCAGGCCCGTCGACTGCAGCGACAGCCGCTCGAAGTCGGTGACGGCGTCGTACCCGATGCATCCGTACCAGCTGCGTTCGTCGGGTCCCGCGCCGGACGCGAACTCCAGGCCGTCCAGGAAGTCGATCGCCGCCGTGACCGGTGCGGGCGCGGACGGGTCGCGCCGGTGCCCCACCCGGCGGGCGACGGCCAGCTCGCCGACCGCGATCAGCACGACCGGTCCGGTCTCCGCGGCCCGGCAGCTGAGCATGATCCGGTCCGAGCCGCGCAGTGCGGCCGCCGCGACGACCGCGTCGACGTCGGGTCCGCGCGACTCGTGCCGGTGCACGACGTCGCCGGGGCGTAACCCGCTGCGCAGGAATGCGGGCGACTCCACGGTGGTGGTCATGTCAGCGACCCCCCGTGGCGGCGGCCGCGTCGGCGTGCTCCAGGGCCACCACCCGGGCTGGCGCGGCCTCCACGTCGGCCACCTTGATCGGCAGGGCGAACAGCTGGACCACCGGCTGCCGCAGCTCGTGCAGGTTGGCCACGTACTCCAGGATCGGGATGCCGGCCGCCAGGAGCGCGTGGTGCACCGGCGATTCGGCATCACCGGGACGCTCGGTCAGGCAGTCGAATCCGACGAGGACGGCGCCGTTGTCGATGGCCCACTGCGCGGCCGACGGCGTCATGTACGGCGGGCGGTCCCAGTAGTCCGCGGCGCCCCAGTTGTCGCGCAGGTAGTCGGTGCGGACGAGGAGGCGGTCCCCGGGCGTCCACAGGTCGCCCACGGCCTTGTCCAGGTCCTCGGCCGTCACCGGCTCCAGGTCGCCCTTGTGGGACAGGTCCGCCACGCACGTACGGCCGATCAGGGTCTCGAGCGGCACTTCCCCGATGCCCTCGGTCCCGGGATAGAAGTGCAGCTTGTATTCGATGTGGGTGCCGTTGTGCGGAAAGATGTGCAGCGTGGAGAACGTGCGGTTCGTGCCGTACGGATCCGTCTGCGGCGTCATCGCCCGGTCGAACGAGAAGGGCGGGAACCAGTCCGCCGGATACGAAGGCATGCCCTCGGAGAACCCGTGGGTCAGGTCGACAATGCGCATGTGTCAGCCGTTCTGCTGGTAGTGGTCCACGTCGTAGAAGCCGGCACCGTCGAGATATCTGATCGTGTTCAGATCCCGCTGCAGAACGCCATCGGACTCGTGGTGCAGCGTGACGGTGAGCGGGTAGGTCAGATCGTTCACGGTGGGCCGTATCGCCTTCCCCGGCGCGACGAGGATCCGGGCCGCGCGGAAGCTCGGCAGGGCCTCGATCTGTTCGAGCCCCCGGTAGGAGACGAGCGTCCCGTGGTACGGCGAGACCAGCGCCGACCAGGCGAAGTGGTGCTTGGGCCGGTACGGCGTGCCGCAGCGCGCATCGAAGCGTTCCGGCCGGACGTAGCAGTCGACGGTCCAGTCGAGCTGTGACGCGCCGATCGCCTCGGCCGCGAAGTAGGGCAGTTCGCCGCCCGAGATGCGCGCGCCGACCTCGACGAGGCAGGGTCCGTCCGGAGTCATTTTGATCTCCAGGTGGGCCGGGCCGAATCGAATGCCGAGGGCGTCCAGAACGGCGAACGCGTAGACGGTCAACGCGTCGAGACCGGGTGCCTCCGGCTCCAGCAGGACGCTTTCCACCAGCAGGTCCGCGATCCCGTTCGCGGACAGCCGGCCGGATCCCCAGATGTCGGTGACATGGTGGCGCCCGGCGCGGCTCACCGTGTTGACGATGTATTCCGCGCCCAGGAGGTACTCCTGGGCCACCACGCCGAGGTTCGGCAGCGAGAAGATGTTCTCCCGCCCCATGATCTCCGCGAGGGCCGCCGCGGACCGGTCGGGATCGTCGCAGAAGGCGACGCCGTCGCCGGCGGCGCTGCGCAGCGGCTTGACCACGATCCGGCCACCGATCTCGCGGTGCCACGCGCGCAGTTCCGCCTCGTCGGTCACGTGCACCTGACGCGGCGTCCGCAGCCCGGCCGCCGCCACCTGCTCGATCATCTGGAACTTGTCCCGCCTGGTGGCGCTCAGCTTGGCGCCGTTGGTGTCCAGGCCCATCGACTCGCTGATCTCGTCGGCCAGTTCGACGCCCAGTTCGCTGCCGGTGATGACGGCCACCGGCTGGTACGCGGCCAGTTGCCGGATGGTGTCCTCGACGTCGCCCCGGTGGACCACGTTCGTGACGTAGCCGCCGAGGTCCAGCGGACCCCGGTACACCTCCGGGACCTCCGCGGTGCTCTGCAGGCGGACGCAGGGGTAGCCCGCCTCCAGGAACGCGGGCGGCAGTCCCCGGGCCGGCGCGTACGGATCGACCAGTACGACGTGCTTCATGCGCTGTCTCCCACCGGCTCGGCGCTGATACGGAAGTCGGCGGCGGCGGCCTGGATGGCTTCCTCGACCGTCCGGCTCGTGGCGCCCCGGAACCGGAACCGGCCGCCCACGTGCTCGTAGTAGGCGTCGGCCGGCGGCAGCACTTCGCCCCGGCCCAGCAGTGCCTCGGCGTACAGGCCGGGGACCCGCCCGCTCAGCGGGGTGACCTCGGTGATGCGGCAGGGCCGCCGCGCCGGCGACGGCACCAGCAGCCAGCCGGCGATGTCGTCGTTCTTCAGCACCGGCGGGTCCAGGGGCTCGCCCAGCTGCAGCTTGAGCGCCGCCGCCATCAGGTCGTACCCGTGGACCTCCCGCCACAGGAACGGGATCTCACTTCCCCCCACCCGGGCTCCGACCTCGAGGAAGGTGCACTCCGGCTCGCCCGTGGCGGCCGCCGGCGCGACGAACAGCTCGAGGTGGAACACCAGCGGGTCGGTGTCGAAGGCGCCGACGAAGCGCTCCGCGGCGGCGCCGATCGCCGACACGGTCACCGGGTCGTCCTCCTCGACCGATCCCAGGTAGTCGCCGGTTCGGAAGTCGAGGCAGGTGTTGACGTACCGGGAGGCGCGGAAGGCGACGAGGCGCTTGTCCAGATACACGCCGTCCACGTGGTAGATCGGGTGCGGGTTGTAGACCTGGGCAAGCATCGGCCGCCCGGCGAAGTCGATCCGCTCCGCGTCGGCCGGCCCGTCCAGTCGCGCGACGCCGTCGCTGGAGCTGCCGATCCGCGGCTTGACGATGACGGGCCAGCCGTGCTCCGCCGCGAAGGCGCGGACGTCGTCGGCGCTGTCGACCGCCGCGAAGGGCGGGACCGCGAGCCCGCGGGCGGCGACCGTCTCGGCCATCACCGACTTGTCGAGGAACCGTAACGCCTGGTCGGGCTGTGTTCCCTCGCATCCCCACTCGGCCCGGAGCGTCGCCGCCGTCAGCAGGTCGTCCTCCTTCAGCGCGATGATCCGCCGGGGCGGCCCGTGCCGCTCCGCGAGCGCCGAGACCGCCCGGCGCACCGCCGCGAGGTCGTCGGTCTTCGGGACGACCTCGACACCGGCGGCCTGTTCGGGCACCCGGGTGAGACCGACCTCGGTCGTGACGTAGCTGACGCGGTGGACGGTGTGGTCGAGCACGGCCGCGTAGTCGACGTACTCCGCCCGCCACCGATGAATGACCAGCACATGACATTCGTGCGACGCGGACGTCGCGCATCCTTCAGCTCTTCGATCCATGAAGCCCCCCGCATTGATCGTCACTGCGCCGCGAAACGTATACCGAGACCGAACGATCCCGCAAGCAACTAATTCGTGAACCGATCATGGCGGTTCCAAGATCACACCGGTTCCTTCAGGCGCACGTCGGGGCGGTCGCGACAGCGGTTCACCACGCCCGGTCCCCCGTGGTCCACCCGGACCGCCACCGCCCGGATCCACCCTCCGGCGCGCCGGCGCCCGCCGTGACCGTGCCCGCCCGGGGTGCCCGCAGTGCCCGGGCTCCGCTGTCCAGCTCCGGTTCATCATGCGCGTGTCCTACGCAAAAGGGACGACCTGCTCGGGATCCGGTGCCCGCGCGTGCCCGTATCCCTCCCGCCGCCGGGGACCTCGCCCCGAGCGGCGCCGCGTCGGCACGGGCCTCCGCCGCGCCTCCGGGCGCGGCCCGCCGCCCCCGCC